>JBEVLS010000083.1:0-6619 GCA_040509015.1 Microbacterium sp. | reverse complement strand
GGCGAGGACCGCACGCTTGAGCGGCAGCACGTACGAGCCGTCGGATGCGGGGAAGATGGGCGTCCGCCAGGTCGTCCCGCCCACGGTGGCCTGCACGCGGACCGAGCCGAAACCGCGCTGCGGGCGCGGGATCTCGCGGATCTCCGCGCCGAGGTGCACGGGAAGACTCGTGAGGTACCAGTCCGCGTCGGTGCGTGCGTCCCACCGGAACACCTCGCCGTCGAACTCGACGATCATGCGTGCCGTTCCACGAGCCGCTGGAGGCAGTTCGACCAGCCCTCGACGTGACTCGCCCGCTCCTCGTCCGTGACGAAGCCGGAATGCCGGACGATGACGCGGGTCGCACCGTCTGCGGCCGGTTCGAACGCGATCGCGACGTCGGTGGCGTCGTCCTCGCCGTCCCACCGCCATCGCAGACGCAGCGATCGAGGCTTCTCCAGTGCGAGGATCTCTCCGAGCACGGCCATCCCGGACGGCGCGGAGCGCACCTCCCACCGACCGAGAGGGCGAGGATCCACGACTGCGGCCGTCTCGAATCGCGCCGGCCAGAGCCATTCGGCCAGCAGGCGGGCATCGGTGAAGTCCGCCCAGACGACGTCCGGCGTCGCGGCCACGAGTGCTTCTTCGGTGAGCTCGATCACGGCGCCACGGTAGCGCATCCCTCCCCCACGGTCTCGTGACCGAACACCGGCCAGCGCCCGTGCCAGGGCACTCCGTAGGATGAAGCTCGGAAGGAGGCGACGTGAGGGGACTCGCTCAGACGCTCGTCGTGTCGGGGCTCGTCGACGCCGACGAGATGGCCGCGATGCTGGCGTCGTCCGGCGACGGCCAGGACCTTCGCCAGCGCATCGTCTCGGCGCACCTGGCGACCGACTCCCAGATCGCCCGGGCGGTCGCCGAGGACACCGGGAACCCGTTCGTCGACCTCGCGTCCGCCGACCTCGACCCCGAGGTGATCGCACTCGTGCCGGCAGCCTTCTGCCGTCGATACCAGGTGATCCCCATCGGCCGAGGGCGTCGCCGGCTGACGGTGGGCATGGTCGACCCGACGGACCTCATCGCGATCGACGACCTCGCCACCGCGACCGATCTGAACATCCGGCCCGTCGTCGTCGAGGCCGACGCGCTCGCCGCCGCGTTCACGCGTCATCTGCGCTCCGACGAGGAGCTCAGCGACCTGTCCGAGCAGATCGGCGAGATCGCCGCATCCGACTTCGCGGCATCCGGTACCGAATCGATCGAGGACGCCGTCGACGACGCGCCCGTCGTGCGGTTCGTCAACCTCCTCATCACGCAGGCCATCGACGACCGCGCGAGCGACATCCACATCGAGCCCGGCGAACGCCAGCTCACCGTGCGCTACCGCATCGACGGCGTGCTGCACGAGATGCAGAAGGCCGACCGGTCGATCCAGGACGGCGTCATCTCGAGGCTCAAGATCATGGCCTCGATCGACATCGCCGAGCGGCGCAGGCCGCAGGACGGCCGCCTGTCGATCGTGCACGAGGGAAGGCCCGTGGACCTGCGCGTGGCGACCCTTCCGACGGTGTGGGGCGAGAAGATCGTGATGCGCATCCTCGACAACGCCGGGCAGGCGCTCGAGATGGCCGATCTGCGCTTCTCGACGATCAACGAGCAGCGGTTCCGCACGGCGATCACCCGGCCGCACGGCATGGTGCTGGTGACGGGACCCACAGGATCGGGCAAGTCGACCACCCTCTACACGGCGCTCTCGACGGTCGCGAACGCACAGATCAACGTCATCACCGTCGAGGACCCGGTGGAGTACCGCATCCCCGGCATCAGCCAGGTGCAGGTCAATCAGCGGGCTGGGCTCACGTTCCAGGCCGCGCTTCGCTCGATCCTGCGGTCCGACCCCGATGTCGTGCTCGTGGGCGAGATCCGCGACAAGGAGACGGCGACGATCTCGATCGAGGCGGCGCTCACCGGCCACCTCGTGCTCTCGACGCTGCACACGAACGACGCGCCGAGCGCGCTCACCCGTCTCACCGAGATCGGCTGCGAGCCGTTCCTCGTCGGCACCGCGCTCACGGCCGTCGTCGCCCAGCGGCTCGCGCGTCGGCTGTGCGTCAAGTGCCGCGAGCCCTACGCCGAGAGCGGCGAGCGGCTGACGTCTGTGGGCTACGCGCACGATCCGCACGACCTCCCCCAGCTCTACCGCGCCGTCGGCTGCACGGAGTGCTCGGGCACCGGGTACCGCGGGCGCGTCGCGCTCCACGAGGTGATGACCCTCAGCGAGGGGCTCGAGCAGCTCGTCGTCGCCCGTCGCACCGGTACCGAGATGCGCCAGCTCGCCCTCGCCGAGGGAATGGTGCCGCTGCGCGAAGACGGCTTCGGCAAGGTCGCCCAGGGCATCACGACGATCGAAGAGGTCCTGCGCGTCGCGGTCTGAGCCTCAGGCCCCGCTCTGTCCGATCTCGCCGTAGATCGAGAAGATGGGCATGTAGAGCGAGATGACCATGCCGCCGATGATGATGCCGATCCCCACGATCAGGATCGGCTCGATGGAGGCGGTCAGCTGCTCGGTCGCCGTCTCGACCTCGTTCTCGTAGAAGTCGGCGATGCTCGCGAGCATGTCCGCGAGCGTGCCGGACTCCTCTCCCACGGCGATCATCTGCGCGACCATCGGCGGGAAGACCTCCGCTTTCGCGAGCGGCGCGGAGAAGGACCGGCCCTGCTTGACGGACTCCTGCACCTCGCGCACCGCCTGCTCGATCCTGTGGTTGTCCGACGCGCTCCCCACGATCGCGAGCGCCTGCACGAGCGGCACGCCCGCGTGGAGCATCATCGACAGGCTCCGGGTGAACCGCGCGACGGCGATCTTCGTCGCGAGCGGTCCGAACACCGGCAGTTTGAGTTTGAGCGGATCGACGATGCGCCGCACCTTCTCTTCGCGACGGTTGCGCACCCACCACATCCAGGCGACGACGCCGAGCACGATCATCACCGGCAGGAGCCACATCATGTTGTTCGAGAGGGTGACGAGGATCTGCGTCGGCAGCGGCAGCGCCGACCCCAGGTTCTTGAACATGCCCTCGAAGATCGGCACGACGAAGGTGACCATCGCGACCACGCCGAGGATCGCGATCACGAACACGATGACCGGATACGTCGTCGCGGACTTGATCTTGCCCTGCAGCTCGGCCTCGCCCTGGTAGGTCTCGGCGATCGTCGAGAGGGACTGCCCGAGGAATCCACCCGCCTCGCCCACGCGGATCATGCTGAGCATCAGCGGCGGGAAGATGTCGGGGTATCCGGCGAGCGCCTGCGAGAACGAGGAGCCGGACTCGACGGACGCGTGCACGCCGAGGAGCGCGCTCTGCAGCCGCTTGTCCTCCGCCTGCTCCGTGAGGATCGTCAGGGTGCGCATGAGCGGGAGCCCCGCGTTCACCAGGCCCGCCATCTGCTTCGCGAACACGGCGAGCGTCGCGACCGACACCCTCTTCTCGAAGCCGGGGATCGACACGTCCCGGTTGAGGCCCGTCTTCGACGTCGGTGCGATCTCGATCGGGGTGAGCCCCTGAGCGCGCAGCTTGGTCGTCACCGCGCTCTCGCTCGCGGCGTCCAGCGTGCCCTTGACGACGGCGCCCCCGGTGCCGTCGACGGCACGGTACGTGTACTCCTGCATGAGGGGCATCAGAACGCCCGTCCCACCGGCTCGACGGCATCCATCGACCACGACTGCGCGTCGGGGTCGTGACGTCGCACGCGGATGTCGTCGAACGACGCCGGATCGGTCGCGTAGGACTTCGCGAGGGATGCCGCGAGGCTCCCGTCCTCGACGAGCCGTCGCAGATCCTGGTCGAGCGTGTGCATGCCGAGCGATCCTCCGGCCTGGATCATCGAGTAGATCTGGCTGACCTGCCCCTCTCGGATGAGGTTGGCGATCGCCGGGGTGTTGACGAGCACCTCGGTCGCGATGACGCGGCCGTCGCTGTGCGCCATCGGCAGGAGCGTCTGGCTGATGATGCCCTGCAGCGTGTCTCCGAGCTGCGTCCGCACCTGCGTCTGCTGGTCGGGCGGGAAGGCGTCCACGATGCGGTTGATCGACTTCGCCGCGCTCTGGGTGTGCAGCGTCGAGATCACGAGGTGACCCGTCTCGGCGGCGGACAGCGCGGTGGAGATGGATGCCGGGTCTCGGAGCTCTCCGATGAGGATGACGTCGGGGTCCTGGCGCAGCACGCGTCGCAGCGCCTCCGCGAACGAGCGCGTGTCCGAGCCGATCTGACGCTGGTGGATGAGCGACCGGCGACTGGTGTGCTGGAACTCGACGGGGTCCTCGACGGTGACGATGTGCGCGGGGAGGGTCCGATTGACGATGTCGATCATCGCGGTGAGGGTCGTCGACTTGCCGGAGCCGGTCGGTCCTGTGACGAGCACGAGACCGCGGGGCTTGAGCACGAGATCCTTCGCGATCGCGGGCACGCCCAGCTGATCCAGGCTGAACGCCTTGTCGGGGATGAATCGCAGCGCGACGGCGACGTCACCCAGCTGGCGGAAGACGTTCACGCGGAAACGGGCGACGTCGGGCACCGAGAACGACAGGTCGACTTCTCCGTGCTCGCGGAACTCCGCGACCTGCTCGCTCGTCATGATGCCGCCGAGCGCACCCTCGAGCCAGTTCGTGCCGGTCGGCTGCGTGAACCCCGGGATCTGCACGAGATCGCCGTCGACGCGCATCAGCGGCGGGTGGTTCGCCGTGAGGTGCACGTCGGAGGATCCCGCGTGGCCGGCGGTCGCCAGCATCCCCACGAGAGAGGTCGAGTCGTATGCCATGTCAATCCTCCGTGCGGACGAACGCGAGTGCGGTGACGGTCAGAACGCCCTCGTCGAGGGTGCTGTCGATCAGTGCGAGGAGGCGGGGGCCGCGGCCGAGCGCGTCCATGAACGCGGTCGCGGTGGCGGCGTCCGCCGCCGTCACCTCGATCGTCACCGACACCTGCTGCTGCGGCGACGTCGCCTCCTCCGTCTCGACGGCCTCGTCGGCCGTCGCGTCGGGGGTGCCGGGAAGTTCGGCCGTGTTGGGCTCCACGGCGGCTTCCTCCTCGACCGCTGCAGCCTCGGTCACGGTCCCGTCCGCGGAGGGCGCGGACGTCACTTCGCCGCGCCGCACCCACGGCTCGATGTCGGCCGCGGTGAAGCCCGTGACCGTTGCGCCGGTCTCGGCCGCCGCGGCGACCACGATCTCGTAGACGTCGTCCAGACGCGGGGTGTCGGCGATCTCGCCGCGCAGCGACGCGAGCTCCGCCTCGGTGCCGGTGAAGTCCTCGCGCGCCGCGGTGAGGCGCTGCACGTCGATCGAGTAGATGTCGTTGGTCTGCGCGACCGCCCGAGCCGAGGCATCCGTCGTCTGCGCGCCGTTCCAGGCCGGCAGGGCGACGAGCGCCGCTCCCCCGCCGACGATGCCGAGCACCAGGACGACGCCGAGCAGGCTGATGAGCTGCTTGGGAAGGTTCATCCCGCGGCCTCCTCGGACGAGTAGGCGCCGGTGTACAGCGTCTGGTCGAGGGCGATCCGCAGCTCGTGCCGGTAGTACCCGTTCTCGAACAGGGTGCTCCAGCCGTCGATCTCCCGGACCCCTTCCATCGGGCGGATCGCGCGCACGACCGAGGTGACGTCGTCGAGGGTCGCGCTGATGACGGTCAGCGTGCCCACGACGCCCATCTCGGCGGCGGGATCGTCGCCGACCGGGATGCCTCCGGGGGCGAGTCGGAATCCGACGACGGCAGCCTCGGGAGGGAACGCCGGCTGGAGACGCGTGAGCAGCGGCAGCCAGTCGACGTCGGTCGCCATCGCGTCCGCGCGGAACGTCTCGAGCTCATCCTCCAGAGCGAGCGCATCGCGCACGTCCGAGAGTGCGGCGAGCTCGCCCAGGAGCGCGGAGGTGCGCGCGTTCTCCGCTGCGAGGCGTGCGGCCGCCGCGATCTGCATCGAGAAGGCGAAGGCGGATGCCGCCGCGACGAGGACGAGCGCGACGAGGACGGCGAGGCTCCACCGGCGCGCGAGCAGCGACCGCGCGCGCCGCTCGGTCTCGGCACGCGGCATGAGGTTGACACGGGGCGCGAGGGCGAACCCGGCGAAGGGTGCGGCGGCGGCCATCAGCGGGCCTCTCCGAGCGCGAGGCCGATGGTGGCGAGCAGGTCGAGTCCGGTCTCGCCGTCGGGCACCGTCTTGCCCGTGACCACCTGCGCCGCCGTCACCGACCGCACCGGGATCGGCAGGCTCGCGGCGAGCGCCTCGCCCACACCGGGTGCCGCGGCCCCCGCGCCGGCCAGCAGCACGCGTGTGACGGGACGCGCCCCCGTACGATCCGCGTAGAAGGTGAGGGTGCTGCGCAGGCGCGCGACGAGGTCGACGATGGCCGGCTCGCTCATGCCCGCCTGGCGTGCCACTCGAGCTCCTGTCCGCAGACGTCGCATGGGGGCTCCCGATGCCGGGATGGTCTCGAGCGCCGGCTCGTCGACCTCGATCCCCTCGTCCTCCCCGAGCGCGGCGACCTCTCGCGCCCGGACGGCCGACGTCACGATGTCGACCGGGATGATGCGCACGAACCGGGGAATCCCGCCCTCGAGGACGACGACATAGCTGGTGTGGTCGC
>JBEVLS010000082.1:0-7800 GCA_040509015.1 Microbacterium sp. | reverse complement strand
TCGAGGCGCTGACGATGTCGATGCAGCCCCACGTCGTGTAGCCGAGCACGTCGACGCCGTCGAGGATCGCCTCGCCCACCTGCACGAGGTGGTCGTTGAGGTACGAGATGCGGTAGTCGTCGACGACCGTCTTCACGCCGTCGATCTCGACGAGCTCGTCCTTCGCCCCGAGTCCGTTCTCGACGATGAACAGCGGCTTCTGCCAGCGATCCCAGAACTGGTTGAGCGCGATCCGCAGGCCGACGGGGTCGATCTGCCAGCCCCACTCGGACGCCTTCAGCGTGGGGTTGTGGACGCCGCCGAAGATGTTCCCCTCGCCGATCACGCGGCGCTCGGGGTCGGCCGTCTCGCAGATGCTGACGTAGTAGCTGAACGAGACGAAGTCGACCGTGTTCTGCTTCAGCAGCGCCCGATCCTCGTCGGTGATCTGCAGCTCGACGCCCTTCTCGCGCAGCGACCGCAGGTAGTACCCCGGGTATTCGCCGCGCACGTGGATGTCACCGAACGCGAGATTGGTGCGGTCGGTCGTGAGCGAGGCCATGACGTCGTCCGGCTCGGGGGTCAGCGGGTAGACCGGCATGGCGAGCACCATGCAGCCGATCTGGGCGTTCGGGGCGAGCTCGCGGGCGATCTTCGTCGCGAGGGCGGATGCCACGAGCTCGTGGTGCACGGCCTGGTAGAGGTCGCTCGCCGACAGCTGCTCCTTGGGTGTGTCGATGCCTCCCGACATGAACGGCGCGTGGATGACCGAGTTGATCTCGTTGAAGGTCAGCCAGTACTTCACGCGTGCTCCGTACCGCGCGAACAGCACGCGCACGTACCGCTCGTAGAAGCCGATCAGGTCGCGGTTGACCCAGCCGTCGTACGTCTCGGCGAGGTGCAGGGGGGTCTCGTAGTGCGAGATCGTGACGAGGGGTTCGATGCCGTGCTTCTCGAGCTCGTCGAGCACGCGGTCGTAGAACGCCAGGCCGGCCTCGTTCGGCTCCGCCTCATCGCCCTTCGGGAAGATGCGGCTCCACGCGATCGAGAAGCGGTAGGTCTTGAATCCCATCTCGGCGAACAGCGCGATGTCCTCCGCATAGCGGTGGTAGAAGTCGATCGCGACCTGCTTGAGGTTGTCGTCGGTCGGGCCTTCGGTGCGCGGGGCGACGATGCCACGCGGCATGACGTCCTGGATGGACAGGCCCTTGCCGTCCTCGGCGTAGGCGCCTTCGATCTGGTTGGCGGCGGTGGCGCCGCCCCAGAGGAAGGTGGAGGGGAAGACGGATGCGGTGCTCTCAGTCATGATGTTCTCTCTTACGTCTTTTCGTGGCGGGATTCACTTGGCCGCGACGGCGGACTCCACGGCGCGCGCGAAGTACAGCGGCTCGCCGTGCGCGATCGGGCCGGCGGCGGCGTCGCCCACCTCGGGGTACAGGTCCGAGTTGGTGATGACGATGGGGGTCGTCAGGTCGTAGCCCGCTGCCGCGATCGCGTCGAGGTCGAACTCGACGAGCAGGTCGCCGGCCTTGACCTCCTGGCCCGCCGTGACCTTGAGGTCGAAGTGCTTGCCGGCGAGCTTCACGGTGTCGATGCCGATGTGGATCAGCAGCTCCGCGCCGTCGGCGTGACGCAGTCCCACCGCGTGTCCGGTCGGGAAGGCCGCGACGACCGTCGCGTCGAACGGCGCGTACACGGCGCCCGACTTCGGCTGGATCGCGACGCCCTGACCGAGGCCGCCTTCGGCGAACGCGGCATCCGGAGTCTCGGACAGGGGGACCACCGTGCCGTCGATCGGGCTCAGCACGGCGATGTCGGTGCCCTCGGCGGCGATGACCTCGTCCTCCACCGGATCCTTGAAGCCGACGATCACCGTCAGCAGGAACGGGATGGCGATCGCGACCAGGAGGCCGATGACCAGGAGGATCATGTTGCCGTTGCCGAACAGGGCGGGCAGGGCCAGGCCCGACGGCACGACGAACGAGGTCGAGAACACGCCGCCGATCGCGATGATCGCACCGCCCACGGCGCCGCCGACGATGCCGAAGGCGAACGGCCGCTTCAGCGGCAGGCTGATGCCGTAGATCGCGGGCTCGGTGATGCCGGCGAGGAAGCCCGACAGCGTCGCGGGGGCGGCGAGCGACTTGAGGTTCTTGTTGCGCGTGCGCACCCAGACGCCGGCGACGGCGGCGGACTGCGCGAGGACGGCTGCGAAGACCGGGCCGAGGAGCAGGATCTGGCCGCTGGTCTGGAACTCCAGCGTGAACAGCGGCACGAGGCCCCAATGCAGACCGAAGATCACGAAGACCTGCCAGAGGCCGCCCATGATGGCGCCGCCGGCCCACGGGGCGTTCGCGAAGACCCAGCCGATGCCGGTGCCGATCCAGCCGCTGAGGATGGCCGAGATCGGACCGATCACGACGAAGACCAGCGGCACCGCGATCAGCACGACGATCATCGGGGTGACGAAGCGGCGGATCGCGCCGGGCAGCTTCGCGTAGAGGAACTTCTCGGCGTGGCTCTGCAGCCACACGATGATGATGATCGGGATGACGCTGGAGACGTAGGTGACCATCGTGAAGGGGATGCCGAAGAACGTCAGATCCGGGGCGCCCACGAGCGGGGTGATCGTCGGATAGACGAGAGCGCCGGCGATCGCGAGCGAGGTGAACTCGCTGGCCTTGAAGTACCGCGCGGCGGTGATGGCGAGCGCGAGGGGCAGGAAGTTGATGAAGGCGTCCGACAGCGCGTTGAGCACGACGTAGGTGCTCGTCGTCGCGTCGAGCCAGCCGAACGTGACCGCCGCGGCGATGAACGCCTTCAGCAGGCCGGTGCCGGCGAGTGCCCACAGCAGCGGGGTGAAGATCGCCGCGATCATCGTGATGAAGCGGTTGAAGAGATTGCCCTTCGGGGCGTCTGCGGCGGGCGACGAGGCGCCGGCGCCGCCGAGCTTCGAGATCTTGCCGATCTCGGCGTACACCTCGGGCACGTCGTTGCCGATCACGACCTGGTACTGGCCGCCGGCCTGCGCCGTCGTGATGACACCCGGCGTGCGCTTGATCGCCGCGGCATCCGCCTTCGACTCGTCCTTGAGGACGAAGCGCAGTCGGGTCGCGCAGTGCACGAGGGACTGCACGTTCTCTTCGCCGCCGACACCGGTGAGCACACCGGCCGCGGTCTTCGCGTAATCCGCCATCGGGATCCGCCATCCTTTCGCCGCTGCTGTGCGGCACGTTGTGGTTCGGGAGGCAGCGGACCTGTTTCCGGGCAACAAAAAAACCTGGCCTCAGCCACCATCGTTTCGATGATGCGAGTCCAGGTTTTGCCCGCTGACGCGGTAACAATCCTTGCTTCCGCAGGGCGACGACGCCCTGCGGAAGTCACGGTAGCACGGGATCGTCCTCCGCTGCCAACTGCGTCGCCAGTCGCTCGACGTGCACGATCAGGTACAGGAGCTCCTCGTCGGTGAGCTCCGATCCGGTCGCCGCGAGCACGTAGGCCTTCACCTGCACGGCGATCGCGTGCGACCGCGGATAGCTGTGCTTGGCGAACTCGAAGAACGACGTGTCGCTCCCGCGCAGCATCGACCGCGACACGAGCCGCTGCAGCAGGAACTGCACATGCAGGATGAATCGCGCGTAGTCGGGGCTGTCGGTGTCGAGGTCGACGCCGAGACCGCTCTCGACGGTCGCGACCACGTGCTGCACGCGCCGGAAGAGCAGCGCCGCCGTGCCGTTCGGCTCGTCCCTCGTCGCGTTGAGCAGGTGCATCGTGAGGAACACGGACTCCTCCGCGGGCAGCTCGCGTTCGAGCGACGCGCTGATCGACGCCGCCATCCTCGCCGCTGCGGCGAACTCCTGCGGGTGCAGCACCCGCAGCTCCGGCATCGAGGTGGTGGGGATCCGGATGCCCTTGTCGAGACGCTCGAGCACGTACTGGATGTGATCGATGATGGCGAGCGGCAGCCGGCGTCCGAGGTCGCGCTCGAGCAGGCGCTCGGCGTCGTCGACCGCGGACGTGACCGCTTCGACGATCGCGTACGGCACGTCGGTCAGCAGCCGCCGCGCGTGGTCGCCGTCGGCGCCGTCGTCGAGCACGAACGTCTTCTCGACCCTCGCCGGATCGATGAGGTCCGTCGGCTTGAGCTGGAACCCGAGTCCGCGGCCCATGAGGATGCGCTCGCGCCCGGCGTCGTCGATCGAGACGACGACGTTGTTGTTGAGCACCTTGTGCACAACCGTGCCGCCGCGTGCGGCGCCCGGGGTAGCCGCCATGCACGGCAGTCTACGGCCGGTACCCGCCTCAGGTCCGTGCGGCGGCGGGCTCCTCCATGGCAAGGCGGTGCGATTCGACGTCGGTCATCCGCTGCAGCGCCGCCTGCCCGATTCGTGCCGCGACGGCCGGCACGAGCGATTCCACGAAGGCGAACACCGCGGTGAGGCTGTCCAGGAAGCTGGCTTCGACGTCGATCGGCAGAACGATGTCCGCCTTGCGTGCGACGGGGGACAGCCACGTGTCGGTCACCAGGATGACGGACGCGCCTCGCAGCCGTGCCGCCTCCGCGACGCGCAGCGCCCGCGACTCGTACCGGCGGAAGTCGAACAGGATCACCGCGTCGCGGCGCCGAAGGTCGAGGAGGGTGCCCGCATCGGCCTGGTCGGGATCGGGCAGATGGTGCACTCGGGGCCGTACATGGCGCAGCTGCAGCTGAAGATACCGGGCGGCCAGCTGCGACAGGCGCCCGCCGACCGTCAGCACCGTGAGGTTGACGTCCGCGAGGATCTCGAGGACGCGGTCGACCTCGGCGGCCGGGAGGCTCGTGATGGTCGCCCGAACGAGATCCGCACGGTGGGCGAGGCCGTCGTCGAGCTCGGCCTGCGGGCGCCCGGCGCTCGCGCGGGCGACGGGGCTGCCCGTGGAGCGCGAGATCTCGGCTCGGGCGAGGGCATGCAGTCCGCCGAAGCCCTCGACGCCGATGCGACGGCAGAAGCGCACGACGCTCGCGGTCGACACGTCGGCCGCGGCGGCGAGCTGGCTGACGGTGCCGAGCGCCCCGCCGTGCAGGTCGGCGAGAAGAGTGCGCGCGACGCGCCGCTCCGCCACCGACATGCGCGGCATGGCGTCGTGGATCAGGTCCACGATCTTGGGCGTCACAGGGGCGGGGTCGGTCACGGGGATCCTCGGGGCTTCTCGTGGGGCGTCGGGCCGACGATGCTCCGACGCTAGTGCGCCGACTAAACGACAGTCGTCCGATAATGTGAAATGTTTGTTACAGGTTTGCTCTCAGCTTTGGCAGCTGAATCGATCATGACAGCTTGGACCGCGTCGCGACAGTCGTATCGCGATCCCCAGACCCGACTGATCCGGAGCCCTGAACCATGCTGTCCACACTGCGCGCGGATGCCGCCGGAGGCATCGCCCTCGCCGTCCACGGAGGTGCCGGCGCCCGGCCGTCCCTCCTCGACGAGTCCGAGAAGGCCGAGTATCACGCCGCACTCGCTCGAGCCGTCGACGCGGGGCGCAGGATCCTGGACGCCGGGGGCGCCGCGATCGACGCGGTGTGCGCGTCCGTCGTCGTCCTCGAGGACTCCCCGCTGTTCAACTCGGCGCACGGAGCCGCTCTCAACGCGGACGGCGTGGCCGAACTCGACGCCGCGGTGATGATCGGATCCGGCGACGCGGGAGCGGTGACGGGGGTGCGGGTGATCCGCAATCCCGTGCTCGCGGCACGCGCCGTCATGGATCGCACCGATCACGTCCTGCTCATCGACCCGCCGGTCTCGATGATCGAGGAGTGGGAGCTCGAGATCGTCCCCCGCGACTACTTCGTCACCCCCGCTCGGATCGCCCAGCTCGAGAAGCTGCGTGCGAAGGAGCTCATCGGTCCCCGGCACGGCACGGTCGGCGCGGTCGCCCGCGACGCGTCGGGCGCCCTCGCCGCCGCGACCTCGACCGGGGGCACGGCCAATCAGCTCCCCGGTCGCGTGGGCGACAGCCCGCTCATCGGAGCCGGGACATGGGCATCCGATTCCACTGTGGCCGTCTCGTGCACGGGGGTGGGGGAGGAGTTCATCCGGCAAGCCGTCGCCCACTCGGTGCACGCGCGTCTGCGACACACCGACGACACGCTCGCAGAGGCCGTCGATGCGGTGATGTCCGAGCTCGGCACCGCGCACGGGCGCGGTGGGCTCATCGCCGTGGACCGTCGAGGCGGCGTCCATCTCACGTACAACACGGAGGGCATGTTCTCCGGCTGGCTCGATCGAGGAGAGGTCCGAACCCATGTCTGACACACCCACCCACGTCGTCGTCACCGGCGGAGCCGGCGGCATCGGAGTCGGCATCGCGACCGTCTTCGCCCGCAAGGGAGCGATCGTCACCCTGATCGACTACCGGGCGGAGGCGCTGTTCGAGGCGTCCAGCCGCATCCGCGCGGACGCGCCGGGCGCCGTCGTCAACGCGATCGTCGCAGACCTGACCTCGGCGACCGACCCCGGCGAGGCGATCGCCGATGCCTGGAAGACCAGCGGTCCGATCGACGTCGTCGTCAACGGCGCGGGCATCTATCCCTCGACCCCGCTCCTCGACCTGACCGCCGAGATCTGGGACGCGATCCAGGATGTCAACGTCCGCTCCGCCGTGCTCACGACCGTCGCGTTCGCTCGCCTGGCGAAGGCGGCGGACCGGACCGGGAGCGTCGTCAACATCACCTCGGGTGCGGCTCTGCGCGCCCGGACCGCTGCGGCGCCCTACTCGACCTCCAAAGCCGCTCTCGAGATGTGGACGAAGGCCTCCGCCCTGGAGCTCGGCCCGCTCGGCATCCGGGTCAACGCCGTCTCGCCGGGATTCGTCGCCGTGCAGAGCCCGGTCAACCCCTATGAGGAGAAGTACCGTCAGGGCGCCGATCAGAATCCGCTGGGCCGCGACGGCACCCCGGAGGACATCGGCGAGGCCGCGTACTGGGTGGCATCGGATGCCGCCGGCTGGGTCACCGGCACGATCATCCGGGTGGACGGCGGGTCGAGCACGGGCAACTCAGGACTTCCCCGCTCGTGGCCGGTCATGTCTCTCGGCATCCGCGGAGAGGTCTCCGCGGGCGATGCCTGAACTCCACTACGCACGCGGCGGCGATGCGCCGACCGCGGCTGCCGTCGCCTTGAGCCCTGCGTTGGAGGAGCGCGCGAGCGCACTCCTGTCCGGACTCGTCGTGTCGCTGCATGAGCACCCGGTGCTCCTGCCCTCTCCGCTGACAGCCGAGACCTGGGCGGCGCACATGGCGGCGGCAGTGGATGTGCTGGCGGCCGAGGAGATCGCTTCGTCGCCGCTCGATCTCGTGGTCGCCACGTGCTTCTCGCAGTCCGACCCGGACTTCGTGGCCTCGTGGGTGCGCTCGATGTGCTCGCAGATCGCCGCAGCGGCCGGACTCCGCGCCGTCCGATCGGTCGCCGATCTCGACGCAGCGGGTGTGGGGGTGGCGCTCGGTCTGGAGGACCTCGGAACGGCAGAGCGCATCGACGACATCGATGCGCTCGCCGACTCGGGGATCGTGATGGCAGGCGTCGCCTACAACCACGGCTCCCTCCTGGGGTGCGGCCTCGCGCAGCACGACACCGGGCTCACGGCATTCGGCCGGGCGGCGATCGACCGCATGAACGCGCGGGGCATGGTCGTGGACGTGTCGCACGCCGGCGACCGCACGTCGCTCGAGGCGATCGCCGCGTCGAGCAGCCCGGTGGTGGCCAATCACGCCGGCGCGCGCGCCGTGTGGGACTCCACCCGCATGATCCCCGACGACGTCATCCGTGCGATCGCCGAGAGCGG
>JBEVLS010000081.1:0-14664 GCA_040509015.1 Microbacterium sp. | reverse complement strand
TCGCTCTTCCGTCTGCCGGTCGGACTCATCGGCACGAGCGACGAGAAGCAGTCCGACGCCACCCGCAAGATCCTCAACACGATCGAGACGCTCGTGATCGACGAGATCTCGATGGTCAACGCCGATCTGATGGATGCCATCGATCGCTCTCTGCGGATGGCCCGGGGTCGCAGGGGCGAGCCGTTCGGCGGCGTCCAGATCGTCATGTTCGGCGACCCGTATCAGCTCGCTCCGGTGCCGCCCCGCGGCGACGAGCTGAGGTACGTGCAGGATCACTACCGCTCGTTCTGGTTCTTCGACGCCCACGTCTGGGCGGGCGCCGAGCCGGAGTCGGACGGGCTCGTCGACCTCGGCCGGCACGGCGCCGACCTGCAGATCCGCGAACTCGTCGACATCCACCGCCAGTCCGATGCCGACTTCAAGGCGATGCTCAACGCCGTACGGCACGGCATCGTGACGGCCGACATCGCCCAGGTGCTCAACGACACCGGCGCGCGGGTCCCGCCGGTGGCATCCGACGACGAACCCATCATCACGCTCGCCACCCGCAACGACATCGTCAACAACATCAACCGGCGGCACCTCGAAGCCCTGCGGGGTCGAGAGCAGACGGCCGTCGCCGAGGTGAGCGGCGACTTCGGCAAGGGCGAGGCCGCCTACCCCGCCGAACCCCAGCTCAAGCTCAAGGTGGGAGCGCAGGTGATGTTCCTGCGCAACGACCGGGGCGCCTTCCCCGATCCGCCGCGCTGGGTCAACGGCACGATCGGGCGCGTCACACGGATCGCCGGGGGCACCGTGCGCGTCGACGTCGACGGCGACGAGTTCGACGTCGAGCCCACCGTGTGGGAGAAGTACCGGTACGCCTACGATCCGGCGTCGCGGTCGCTCACCCGTGACATCGTCGCGGAGTTCACCCAGTTCCCCCTGCGCCTGGCGTGGGCCGTGACGATCCACAAGTCGCAGGGCAAGACCTACGACCGGGCGATCGTCGACCTGGGGTCGGGCGCCTTCGCGCCTGGGCAGACGTACGTCGCGCTCTCGCGGCTGACCTCGCTCGACGGGCTCTATCTGACCCGGCCGCTGCGCCCGGCCGACATCCGCGTCGACCCTGACGTGCGGCGGTTCATGGCCGGCGTCCGCCGGACGGCGTCGACTCCCCGCCTCCCGGCGGGCTGACGCCGGTCAGGCGACGGCTTCGGCCTTCGCGCGACCGAGGTCCTCGAAGAGCTCGGTGTTGAACTGGTAGGCCAGCAGGACCTCGTCGATGACGCGCTCCTGCTCCGCCGCGTCCCACGGGGCGGCGTCGAGCTGCTCGCGGTAGACGTCCTTGAACGCCGCGGGGTCGGCGATGTCGTTGAAGACGTAGAACCCGATGCCGTTCGTCTCGAAGCCGAAGCGTCGCGCCATGAGCCGACCGATGAAGAGGCCGCCGGACAGGTCGCCCAGGTAGCGCGTGTAGTGATGCGCGACGAATCCGCCGGCCCAGGTCGCACCGACCTGGTTGATGCGGTCGACGTAGCGCTGCGTCGTCGGAAGCGGCTCGATGCGATGCTGCCAGTCGGGGCCGATGAGGAACTCGAGGTCGGCTTCGAGCGCCGGCAGGCGCGTCAGCTTGTCGGTGATGAAGACGGCCGCGACAGGATCGTTGCGCATCTGCTGCGCGGTGCGCTCCAGCGCCTCGTAGATGAACCAGTGCTGCACCACGAGCGAGACGTAGTCGTCACGGGTGCCCTCGCCCCTCATCAGGTCGGCCATGAAGCCCGCGTGCTCGCTGCCCGAGTGGGCGTTCGACGAACGTTCGCGGAGCGCGGTCGAGAAGGAGATGAGGTCGCTCATGCGCTCAGTGTAGAGGACTTAGGTCTGCCTAACCAACGCGGGCGTCAGGCGTGCGGACGAGGCTCGATCCCGAGACGCGCGCACGCCTCGTCGTAGAGGGCGACGATCTCGCGACGAACTTCCGGGCGCTCCGAGATCGCTCCCCCGAGCCATCCGACGCGCACCGAGAGCGCCGTGCCGTCCGCCGTCTCGGCGACCCAGTCGCCGCCCTCGCCGTCGAAGTCCAGCATCGACGACCGGACGACACTCGGGTCGGGACCGAACGCACGGGCGATCAGCAGGTTGTCGTCGCGGTGGTCGTCGTTCATGTGGCCGAGCACCGCGCCGCGCACGGAGTCGTCGAAGGTGTGCGTCATGGCGTTCAGCCTACGGATCGGCGTGACACTGTCGTGACCTCAGTGTGTTTGAATCTTCAGACCGGGGGGTGATCCATGCGAGCCGTCACACGACGCAGGGCCGCGGCGGCGTTGGCCGCCGCCGTCGCGATCGTCGTCGCGCTCACGGGGTGCTCCGCACCCGCCCCCGAGGTCGATTCGCCGCCGCAGGTCGAGGGCGCATTCTCCGATGATGCGCAGCAGCAGCTGCAGGCCGCCGTGGAGCAGGCGATGGGCGCGACCGGTGCGACGGGCGCCATCGTCGGCGTGTGGGCGCCGTGGAGCGGCTCCTGGGTGGCGGGACTCGGCACCCAGACCCCCGGCGGCGCCGCCGTCGAAGCCGACATGCAGTTCCGCATCGGCCAGCTGACCCGGCCCATGACGTGCGACGTGCTGTACGCGGTGGCGGGCGAGGGCCTCGTCGCGCTCGATGCGCCCGTGTCCGACTACGTGTCGGGGGTCGCCGATCTCGACGACGTGACCCTCGAGCAGCTGTGCGACAGCACGTCGGGGATCGGCATGTACACGACGCAGCTGAGCCCCCTGATGACCTCGAACCCCTACCGTGTGTGGAACCCGCGGGAAGTCGTGAGCTACGGTCTCGGCCGTCAGCGCACCTCCGAGCCGGGCGCGGCGCTCAACGACTCCGACACCGGCTACGTGCTGCTCGGGCTCGCCCTGGAGCGCGCCACCGGCCGCAGCGCGGCATCGCTCATCCAGCAGTACGTCTCACGTCCGCTCGGACTCAGCGCCACGGCGCTCCCCTCGGGCGCGGCAGCCGTTCCCGCGGGTGGTGCGGGGCCTCTCACCGGCCTCCTGTCGGTCCCCGGCGCAGACGGCGCGATCGACTGCGCGTCGCCGGTCGACGTGTCGGCGATGTCGGCCAGCATCGGCTTCACCGACTCGGGCGTCGTCTCGAACGTCGAGGACCTGCGCACCTACGTCCAGGCGCTCGCGGCGGGCTCGCTCATCCCCGAGGCGATGGCGCGCGAGCGACTCGAAGGAGCACTCCCGGCGTGGGGCGGTGCGCCGTCGTGGCTGAGCGCCGCCGGCGGCGTGGTGCAGGCCGGGTCGCTCGTCGGCAACTACGGATCCGTGCGCGGCTACTCGACGGCCGCGTTCGCAGACCCGACGACGGGCCTCACGGTCGTCGTCGTGCTCAACAACTCCGTCAGCGGATCCGGCCCGGCGCTCTTCCTCGCATGGGAGCTCGCCGCCCTGGCCTCCAAGCTCCCGGCGGCCACCGGCGAGACGGCGCCCGAGGCAGGGCTTCCGTGGACCGCCGAGCAGCAGCAGCAGGCGATCGTCGCCGGCGCCGTCTGCCCGCCGGCTTCCTGACCCGTCGCGCCCGACTCGCATCCCGAGCCGTTTTGGCTCTACTCTGATCCCGTACCCCCAGCCCAGCGGGGGTGGTCCGCAGCGTCGGAGCCCGGAGCGCCAACTCCTCCGTCGCGTGCAGCCATCGGTTTCGCGTCGGTCCCCAACGCCGCGAAGGCGGTCACCCGGTGGGCCTCCCCCTGGGTTCCGAAGGGCAGCCCCGTGGCCCAGACCACCTTCACCCCCTCAGTCGAGCGGTGGATCCCCCTCGCGTCGCTGACCGCCCTCGGGCGACGGATGGCGCCGCGGTGGCTCTTCGCCGCCCTTGTCGTCACCGCGACCGCGGTCGGGTTCCTCGCGCTGGAGATCTCCGAGCAGGGCCTCGCCGACGCCCGGGACGCACGGGTCGCGGCGAACGAGGTGCTGCAGTCCCGCGCCGACGCGGCGGCGCTCGCGCTGGATCGGCTGCGGATCCGGACGGCGGATCTTCGGATCACCCTCGCCGACCAGGCCGACCAGCTCGCCTCCACGGAGGGCTTCCTGAAGTGATGCCGCGGACGCGGCGGGGCCTGGCGATCCTGGTCGCCGGTGCCGTCGTCGTCATAGGCTTCCAGCTCGCCGAGCGCTCGACGATCGCGGACGACCTCGCCGCCGCCGACGCGTCGGCCGCGGAATGGAGCGCGGTTCTCGCCGAGACGAGCACGCAGGCCCGCGCGCTGGGCGCGCAGCATGCCGGGCTCGCCGCCAACTCGGCGACGTACGACGAGCTCATCGCCGCGCGCGCGGTCTTCGTCACATCGCTCGGCACGGTGGATGCCGCGTTCACGAGCGCGAGCGGGAAGGTCGACACGTCGGCGCAGCGTGCGGACATCCTGGCGCTCCAGCAGAAGGTGCTCGTCGAGCGCGGGAGCGTCGACGTGGTCGACGAGGCGGCGACGCACGCCGACGGCGTCGCGCAGGCCGTGACGACCGCCGTCGAGGACTACGACCGCGAGCAGGCGCGACAGGCGGCCGCGCGAGCCGCAGCCGCTGCCGCTGCGTCGTCGTCCGGCTTCCGCTCCTCGGGAGCGGGTGCGGCCGGCGCCCCGGCGGGTCCCGTCGCGGGCGGCTACGACCGCGTTCGTGCCGCGCTCGACCGTGTGGGCGGCGGAGGGGTCGCGCTCCAGGAGTTCTCGGGCGCGTGCGGAGGGGCGTCGGCGGCCGCGTGCGCGTCGTCGAGCGGGGTCATCTTCTTCTCGCCCGGCCTCGCGTCGTGGCCCGATGGGCGTCTTCGCTGGGCGATGGCGCACGAGCTGGCGCACATCCATCAGTTCCGGGTGTGGGGCTCGCTCATGGCGTCCGGGAGCTACGCGTCGCTGTTCGGAGGCAACGTCGAACTGCTCGCGAACTGCATGGCGGCCCAGCGCGGGTACGGCAGCGCCAACGTGTCGTGCTCGGGGGCGCAGCTCGGCTTCGCCGGGGCGATCTGGGGCGGGGGCGTTCCGGGCTGACGCGGCCTCGCGTCAGTCGATCTCGCCGCCCGCGACGGTCTCGGCCAGCGCGTGCACGCGAGGCAGGTGGTGCGCGCCGTAGAAGTCCGCCGCCGTCAGGCGCGCGGCATCCGTCGGCTCGACGGAGTCGTGCGAGAGGACGGCGGCGACGGTCAGGGCGTGCATCCACCCGCCGGCGAGAGTGCCGAGCAGCATGAGGTACGGCACGCTGACAGCGTGGACGTCGCGCGGTGACGACGCGAATCCGAGAAGGTCGGCCGTGGCCCGGCGGGATGCCGCAACCGCCCGCTCGAGCCGATCGGCCGTGCGCGCCGCCGCCTCGATGCCTCGCAGCTGCGCGATGGTCTCGTCGATGCGCGCGAACAGCTGCTCGGCCGTGACGCCCGAGTCGCGGAGCACCTTGCGACCGACGAGGTCGTTGGACTGGATCGCGGTCGTCCCCTCGTAGATCGTGGTGATGCGGATGTCGCGGTAGTGCTGCGCGACGCCCGTCTCTTCGATGAAGCCCATGCCGCCGAAGACCTGGATCGCGTCGCTCGTGACCTGCTGCGCGTCCTCGGTCGTCCAGCCCTTGAGGATCGGCACGAAGAACTCGGCGAGCTTCGCCTCGGCCTCGTCGTCCTCGCCGCGGTCGAGCAGGTCGCCGACGTAGACGCCGAGAGCGCGCATCGCGAAGATCTTGCTCGACATCGAGAGCAGGAGGCGCCGCACGTCGGGGTGCTCCGAGATGGGGGCGCCCGCTGCGCGGTCGAGGACCCGGCCCTGTCGGCGGTCGGCGGCGTAGGTCGCGGCCTCCTGGTACGCCCGGTCGGCGATTCCCGTCGCCTGGAAGCCCATGCCGGCTCGGGCGGAGTTCATCATGACGAACATGCCCGCGAGTCCGCCGCCGACCTCGCCCACGAGGTAGCCGGTCGCATCCTCGTACGCCAGCACGCACGTGGGGCTGCCGTGGATGCCGAGCTTGTGCTCGATCGCGACCGTCGTGATGGCGTTGCGCTCGCCGAGGCTGCCGTCGGCGTTCACGAGCAGTTTGGGGGCGACGAAGAGCGAGAGTCCCTTCGCGCCTTCGGGGGCGCCCGGGGTGCGCGCGAGGACGAGATGGACGATGTTCTCGGCGACGTCGTGATCGCCCCACGTGATGAAGATCTTCTGACCGCGGATGCCCCAGCTGCCGTCGTCGCGAGGGGTGGCGATCGTGCGGATCGCGCCGAGGTCGGTGCCGGCATCCGGTTCGGTCAGATTCATCGTGCCGGTCCAGTGCCCCGACACGAGCTTGGTGAGGTAGGTCTCGCGGATCTCGTCGGAGGCCGCGGCATCCAGCGCGTGGATCTGACCGGCGGTGAGCAGCCAGCACAGCGCGAACGCGGCATTCGAGGCGTTCCACATCTCGCTGAGTCCCGCGCGGATGCCGCCCGGCAGGCCGTCGCCGCCCGCCGACACGGGCGCCTCGGCGGTGACCCATCCGGCGTCGACGAACGCCTGGTAGGCGGCGGCGAAGCCCTCGGGCAGACGTACCTGTCCGTCCTCGAGCCGCGCGCCGATCTCGTCGCCGACCCGCTCGAGAGGGGCGATGACGGATGCCGCGAACTCGCCGGCGGCGTCGAGGATGTCGGTCGCGTCGGCGGCCGTGAGCTCGCCACCCGTCGCACGTTCGACCAGGTCGAGTCCGAAGGCTTCGCCGAGCAGGAACGTGTAGTCCGCGACGGGCGGGGTGTACGGGGACGAATCGACCATGACGAGTTCCTTCGGTGGGAGCTGGTGGGACTGAGAGTCAGTCTAATTGACACCGGGTCTCAGGGGTAGGGAGTTCCCGAGGACTTCTTGACTACAGAGTGAACGATCACTAGCATTCCCAATTAGTGAACGATCACTACAGCTTGTCGGCGTCACCCGCGCCGCAGTGCCAACAGGAGGAACATCGATGTTTCGTAGAGGACGTGTGACCGGGCTCGCTGCCCTCACCCTGACCGCCGTCGTGCTGGCCGGCTGCGCGGGCGGCGACGCCGCCGCTCCCGCACCGAGCTTCGATCCCGACGAGGAGGTGACGATCGACTTCGCCTTCTGGGGCAACGACGTGCGCGCCGAGCTGTACGACGAGGCGATCGCGGCCTTCAACGAGGAGTACCCGAACATCACGGTGCGCACGTCGTTCCTGGCGTGGACCGAGTACTGGGAGAAGCGCCAGACCGAGGCGGCGGGCAAGAACCTGCCCGATGTCATCCAGAACGACATGAACTATCTGCGTCAGTACGACCAGAACGGACTGCTGCTCGATCTCACTCCGTACCTGGGTGGCATCATCGACGACGAATCGGTCCCTGAGAGCGTCCTGCAGAACGGCGTCCTCGACGGCCGGACCATCGGCATCCCCGTGTCGACCAATGCGATGGGCATGTTCGGCAACACCGCGCTGACGGCCGAGCTCGGTGTCGAGCCGTTCGAGGGCGGGTCGTGGGACGACTACGACGCGTGGCTCGCCGACGCCAAGGAAGGCGCGGACGCCGCGGGACTCGCCGTGTGGGGCGGAGCGAACTACGCCAGCGCGATGCAGGTGTTCGAGATGATGCAGCGCGCGAAGGGCGAGGACCTGTTCACGGAGGACGGCGAGGTCAACTTCACGAAGGAGGACCTGACGGAGTACTGGAGCATCGGTCAGGAGCTCTTCGCCGAGGGTGTCGTCATTCCGCAGGTGCGCCTCGAGGAGCTGCTGCCGAACACGGGGATGGGCGTCGGCGAGCAGGCGACCGAGATCACGTGGGACAGCATGGGCGCGGGCTTCCAGGCGACGCTCGGCGAGCAGTACCAGGAGCTCGAGATCATGGCTCCTCCGGTGACCGTGGAAGGCGCGAAGGACCTGTACCGCAAGGCCGGCATGCTCTACTCCGCCGCGGCGACGACGGATGCGCCCGAGGCGTCGGCGACGTTCATCGACTTCCTCACGAACAGCCCCGAGGTCGGGGCCATCTTCGGCACCAACCGCGGGTTCCCGGCGTCCTCGACGCAGCTCGAGGGCACGGAGATCACGGGCATCAGCGCCCAGGTGCAGGAATACGAGGAGTCCGTGGCGGACCGCTTCGGAGACGCTCCTCCCGTCCCCGTGATCGGATACGGCCCGATCGAGCAGAAGTTCCGCGAGATCGGCACCGAGCTGGGCTTCGGTTCGCTGACGGTGAAGGATGCGGTCGACCAGTTCTTCACCGAGATGGACGTCCTCCTGGCGCAGTAGGGGCGCGACGGAGCCCCGGCGGGGCGTGGGTACAGTCCGTGGCCCCCACCCCGCCGGGGGTCTCCAGCGGGCCCCCGCAGTGAACGATCATGTTCCGTGTCAGGATGAGTTCCATGAGCACCGAGGCATCCGTCGCGGCGGTCGACGGCAAGCGGCCGACGATCCTCGAAGTGGCTCGACTGGCCGGCGTCTCGCACCAGACCGTGTCGCGCTACTTCCGCGCGCAGGACGGACTGAAACCCGAGACGAAGGCCCGCGTCGAGGCCGCGGTGCGGGAGCTCAACTATCGGCCCAACCTCATCGCGCGCTCGATGCGCACGCGCAAGAGCGGTCGGCTCGCGGTCGTCGTGCCGACGCTCGCGTACAACCCTGCGCGGATGCTCGCCGGCGCGAGTGCCGTCGCCCGCGACGCCGGCTACGTCGTCGACGTCCTCAGCATCGAGGGCGGCGTCGAGTCGCGCACCGGTCGACTCCTCGACATCATCGATCTCGGACAGTTCGAGGGCGTGCTCTCGTTCGCGCCGATCCTGCCCTCGGCGGCGAAGGAGATCGCGCGCGGCGCGACGATCGCGGTGTCAGCGGACTTCGACGACGCGATGCGCGGAATCGGCGAGCTGGCGGACGGGTCGGCGGTGGGCGAGCTGATCGAGCGACTGGCCGCGCAGGGGCACCGGCGCTTCTTCCACGTCGCCGGCGACCAGCAGTTCGCCTCCGCCCGCGGTCGCAAGCAGGTGTACCTCGACACGATCGAACGGCTCGGGCTCGAGTCGACGGGCGTCCACGACGGCGACTGGTCCGGAGAGTCGGGGATGGCCGCGGTGGCGGGGATGAGCGAGGACCACCCGACGGCGATCATCGCCGCGAACGACCTCGTCGCCACCGGCGTGCTCAAGGCCGCGCACGAGCGCGGATGGCGCGTCCCCGATGACCTCAGCGTCACCGGATGGGACGACGGACCGAGCTCGCGCTTCCTGATCCCTTCGCTCACGACCGTGGACATCAACCTCGAACAGGTCGGCGGCAACGCCATGGCGCGGCTGCTCGGCGAGCTGGGCGCCCCGTCGGCCGGCCTGGCGCAGGAGCCCCTCACGCGGATCGTGTGGCGCGACTCGACCGCCGCTGCCCCCTCCGACTGATGAGGCCAGGCTGCCGACCCGCCGGCGTTGACCAAAAGGTGATCGTTCACTAAGTTGGAGCCGAGGTGGTCGGACACCTCATCGACGACGGATGCCGCTGCCGGCATCCCACAGCTTCACTCGAAGGAGAGCATCCATGCCCGCCACTCAGACGCCCGCCCGCGTCGCGATCATCGGCACCGGAGGCATCGCGCACGCGCACGCCGACGCCCTGAAGCAGCTCGGCGCGAAGGCCGAGCTCGTCGCCGTCGCCGATGTCGACGAAGGCCGGGCGCGCTCGTTCGCGGCGGAGTTCGGCGCGGCGCGCTCCTACACCGACGCCGGCGAGCTCTTCGCGGGCGAAGACCTCGATCTCGTGCACATCTGCACCCCGCCGCAGTCGCACGTGCCGCTCGCGCTGCTCGCGCAGCGCGCCGGGGTCGCCGCGCTCGTCGAGAAGCCGATCGCGCTGAGCCTGCGCGAGATGGACGAGCTCGTCCGTTCCGAGGCCGAGACAGGCGTTCCCGTCCTGACCGTCTTCCAGCACCGCTTCGGCCCGGCCGCACTGCTGCTGCAGCGTCTCGCCGCCGAAGGGCGGCTCGGGCGCCCGCTCGTCGCGACGTGCGAGACCCTCTGGTACCGCTCGGACGAGTACTTCGACGTGCCGTGGCGCGGCCGGTGGGAGATCGAGGGAGGCGGGCCCACCATGGGCCACGGCATCCATCAGTTCGACCTACTGCTAGCCGTCCTCGGTCCGTGGTCGCGCGTGAGCGCGTTCGCCGCCCGGCAGTCGCGCCCGACCGACACCGAAGACGTCTCGATCGCACTGGCGGAGTTCGCGAACGGCGCGCTCGCGACCGTGGTGAACTCGGTCGTGTCGCCGAGGGAGACATCGCGGCTGCGCTTCGACTACGAGTTCGCGACCGTCGAGGTCGAGCACCTCTACGGCTACGCCGACACCGATTGGACCTTCACGCCCGCGCCCGGTCACGAGCACCTCGTCGCCGAATGGCACGGCTCGGGAGACGACGTGAGCAGTCACAGGATGCAGATCGAGGCGATCCTCGACGCGCTCGCCGCGGGGGAGCGTCCGGGAGTCGGCATCCACGACTCGCGCCGCACGCTCGAGTTCGCCGCCGCCACGTACGCGTCGGCCTTCCGCGGCGAGCCCGTCCGTGCGGGCGACATCGATGCGGACGACGCGTTCTTCGGGAGCATGGACGGCGGAGCGGTGCCGTGGGCGCCGGTGAAGACGGTCGTCGCATGACCGCGCTGTCGATCGACGACTCGGGAACGACGGTCGCCGTGCGCGACGGCGAGGTCGAGCTCTTCCGGTACACCTACGTCCCGGACAGCCCGCAGTTCGAATCCCCGAAGCCCTACACCGACCCCATCCGCACACGCGCGGGCCGCGTCGTGAGTCTCTTCCGTCCGCACGATCACGTGTGGCACAAGGGCATCGCGTGGTCTCTCCCCGTCGTCGACGACGAGAACTTCTGGGGCGGCCCCACGTTCGTCCCCGGGCGCTTCTACGTGCAGCTCGAGAACGACGGCACGCAGTCGCACCGAGCGGTCGAGTCCGCCGCGGTCGACGGCGATGTCGCACGCTTCGCCCATGAGCTCGAGTGGATCACGCAGGGTGGGGTGCGGATGTTCTCCGAGCGCCGCACCCTCACCGCCCGCATCGTGTCGGACGACGAGTGGGTGCTCACCTTCGAGACCCAGATGACCAATGTGACGGATGCCGTGATCTCCATCGGCTCGCCCACCACGCGCGGACGCGAGAACGCAGGCTACGGCGGGCTGTTCTGGCGCGGTCCGCGATCGTTCACGGGCGGGATCGCGATCAGCCCCGAGGGATCGGGGTCCGGCGACGCCGTGCGCGGCCAGCGCCACGAGTGGATGGCCTATGCCGGACGCCACGACGCGATCGACGCCGAGTCGGTGATCGCGATCGTCGACGATCGCGAGAACCCGCGGCATCCGCCCCAGTGGTTCGCGCGCAGCGAGGAGTTCGCGTGCCTCAACCCGGCTCCGTTCTTCAGCGAGGAGCTCGAAGTCGCGCCGGGCGAGACGGTGGTGTTCCGCTACGCGGTGGGCATCGCGGATGCCGACGCCGCCGCTGCGGCCGAGGTCGCCTCCGCTGCGCGCGACGTGCTGCTCGCCGAGCGGGGCGTGCGCGCCGGGGCGTCGGCATGACGTTCCCGGGAGGTACGTCGGTGACCCTGCTCGACGTCTACGACGACGCGGGTCCGGACGGGCTCGTCGGCGGCAGCCCGCACATGCACCTCGCGTCCACCGAGTGCTACGTGGTGATCGGCGGCCGCGGTGCCCTGCACACGCTCGACCTGTCGGGTGCGCGTGAGACGCCCCTCGAGGCGGGATCGGTCGTGTGGTTCACCCCCGGCACGATCCACCGCGCCGTGAACCACGGCGGCCTCCAGGTGCTCGTGATCATGGGCAATGCGGGGCTTCCCGAGGCCGGCGACGCCGTCATGACGTTCCCCGCCGATGTCGTGGCCGATCCCTCGACCTACCGCGAGGCCGCGACGCTGCCCGCGCGCGACTCCCTCGATGAGCGCGTGACGGATGCCGCGCGCCGCCGCGATCTCGCGGTCGAGGGGTTCCTGCGCCTGCGCGCCGCACTCGACGCCGGCGACGACGCGCCGCTGCGCGCGTTCTACGACGCCGCCGCGGCGGTCGTGCGGGATCGTGCGGCCGGCTGGGAGGAGATCGTCGCCCGAGGACCGCTCGCGCAGGCCCAGGGGAGTGTGGACGTCGTCCGCCTCCTCGTCGCCGGCGACGCCGGGCACCTCGCGTCCGCATCCCTTGAGTCGGCGCCGCCCCTGCCCGACGAGCGCGGCTTCGGGATGTGCGGACGCCTTCGGGCCTACGACGTGGGCGGCACTCGGGAACCCGCGTGACGGACAGCCTCGCTCTCGCCTCGGGCTGCGCCGACGAGGATCGTTAGAGCGGCGGATCCAGGCGGGCCAGTGCCTCGTCCATCCGCTCGGCCATCACCCGGTACCCGGTGGTGTCCGGATGGAGTCCGTCTGCGGCCATCCAGCTGTCGGCACTCTCGGCGTAGTGCCCGTCGAGCCACCGACTCGCTCCGGGGATCCAGTCGGCGTCCACACCGGCGGCGGCATCCCTCGTCCAGTCGATGATCGTGTCGAGCGCCCGAGGCCGCTCGTCGGTGTACCAGAACGGCTCGACGACGATGATCCGAGCGTCGGGGAGCGCGCCGCGCAGACGCGCGAGGTCGTCCTCGATCGTCGTGCGGATGCGGTCGGCGGCGCGGTCGAAGCTGAAGGTGTCGTTGAGCCCCATGGTGACGAAGACGATGTCGGGCCGCTCGGCGATGATGAGATCGGGCAGGTCGCCCGACCCGTCGCCGAAGGCCGAGCGGTTGTTGACGAACCCGAGACCGTTGACGCTGGGATTGAACTCGCGCCATCCGCGCTCGTCGCTCAGGATGGTCGACCAGCGCTGCGACAGATCGTCCAGACCTGTGCCGAGCGTGTACGAGTCCCCGTAGAAGGCGACGAGCGGACCGTCGCCGACGGGCACGGTCGCCTCAGGGGCAGGCGAGGCGCACGCCGTCAGCCCGAGGGCGAGCGAGATCGCCACGGCGAGGGAACGGATGCGACGCATGATCCATCTTCGTCACGAAAGGCCGGACGGATGGGCACCGCCGCCGGCGCGGTCGCGTTGCGGGCCCGGAGTCGTGGGGACCGGGTCTAGCTCGAAGCGAGCATCTGCTCGCGCACCTGGCGCCGCAGGACCTTTCCGATGAGAGATCTGGGGAGCTCGTCGACGAACTCGATCCGTCGGGGCACCTTGTAGGCCGTGAGCCGCGTGCGGCAGTAGTCGCGCAGCGCGTCGACCTCCACGTCGGCCCCGTCGCGAAGGACGACGGCGGCGCCGACGGCTTCACCGCCGTCGGACCTCGGGAGCGCCACGACAGCCGCGGCGACCACGTCCGGGTGGGTGCACAGGGCGTCCTCGACTTCGCTCGGCGACACGTTGAAGCCGCCGGTGATGATGAGCTCCTTCAAGCGGTCGACGATCGTGACGAATCCGTCCGCAGATACCGAGGCGATGTCGCCGCTGCGCAGCCAGCCTCCGGGAAGCAGCGTCGCCGCCGTGTCGGACGGACGCCGCCAATACCCCTGGAAGACCTGGGGCCCGCGGATGAGCAGTTCGCCGGCCTCGCCGAGCGGTCGATCGACGGTCGGGTCGTCGGGGTCGACGACTCGGATCTCGGTACTCGGGAAGGGCACGCCCACCGTCCCCGGTCGGCGCGTCGGGCCGATCGGATTGCCCAGGGCGACGGGCGAGGCCTCGGTCATCCCGTACCCCTCGACGAGCAGGCCGCCCGTTGCTTCCTCCCAGCGGGCCACGGTCGCGACCGGGAGGCTCATCGCACCGGAGATGGCGAAGCGCACGGTGGACAGATCGAGCGTCCCTCGCGAGGCCGCCCGAGCGAGCTGGTCGTAGATCGGCGGCACCGCCGGAAGGAATGTCGCCGGGCTCTTGCGGGCGGCGTCCGTCACGAGGCCCACGTCGAAGGTCGGGAAGAGCACCAGCTTCGCGCCGATGCTCATCGCGAACGTCAGGCACAGCGTCATGCCGTACGCATGGAAGAGCGGCAGCACGCCGTAGAAGGTCTCCTGTCCTTCGAGAAGGCCCGGGACCCAGGCGCGACCCTGCATGGCGTTGGCCCGCAGGTTGGCGTGGGTCAGGATCGCGCCCTTCGGCGACCCCGTGGTTCCACTCGTGTACTGGAGCACCGCGATGTCGTCGAGCTGCGGGCCGGGCACGCGGCCCGAGACCCTCCGGCTGCCGAGGAGTCTGCTCCAGGCGAGCAGGTGCTTCGCCTTCGGCGTGGCGGTCAGTTTCGCGCGAGACTCGCGGGCCTTCGACACCGGTGCGCGCAGCAGAAGCCGCTTGAGGAACGGCAGAGCCGCGGTGAGGTCGACGCTGACGATGCGCTCGAGTTTCAGATCGGACGGGAAATCGGCGAGCACGTCGGCGGTCTTGTCCCAGGCGATCGCGAATCGCGCGCCGTGGTCCTCGAACTGGTGCCGCAGCTCGCGGGCCGTGTAGAGCGGGTTGTGCTCGACGACGATGGCTCCCAATCGCAGCACGGCGTAGAAGGCCACGACGTGCTGGGGGCAGTTCGGAAGCACGATGGCGACGCGGTCGCCCTTGCGCACGCCGAGCCGACGCAGGCCCTCCGCGGCGCGCTCGATCTGCTCGCCCAGCTCGCGGTAACTCGTCTCGGCGCCGAAGAACTCCAGGGC
>JBEVLS010000080.1:0-5096 GCA_040509015.1 Microbacterium sp. | reverse complement strand
CCTCGGCGAGAAGCTCGGCGCGATCGACATGGAGCGCGGCACCAAGGTGTCGGGCAGCCGCTTCTACTTCCTCACCGGCATCGGCGCGCGGCTCGAGATCGCGCTCATGAGCCTCGCGCTCGATCGCGCGCTGCAGGCCGGCTTCACCCCGCTCATCCCCCCGACGCTCGTGCGCTCGGAGGTCATGCGCGGCACCGGGTTCCTCGGCCAGCACGCCGACGAGGTCTACCACCTCGAAGAGGACGACCTGTATCTCGTCGGCACGAGCGAGGTGCCGCTCGCGGGCTTCCACATGGACGAGATCCTCGACCTGTCCAAAGGCGCGAAGCGCTACGCCGGATGGTCCACGTGCTACCGCCGCGAGGCGGGCTCGTACGGCAAGGACACCCGCGGGATCATCCGCGTGCACCAGTTCAACAAGCTCGAGATGTTCGTCAACACGCTGCCCGAAGACGCCGAGGCCGAGCATCTGCGCCTCGTCGCGCTGCAGGAGGCGATGCTCCAGGACCTCGGGCTGAGCTACCGCGTCATCGACGTCGCCGCCGGAGACCTCGGCTCGAGCGCCGCGCGCAAGTACGACGTCGAGGCCTGGGTGCCGACGCAGAACGCGTTCCGCGAGCTCACCTCGACGTCGAACTGCACCACCTATCAGGCGCGCCGCCTCAACATCCGCCACCGCCTGCCGGTCGACCAGGGCGGCAAGACCCAGCCCGTCGCGACGCTCAACGGCACCCTCGCCACGACGCGCTGGATCGTGGCGATCCTCGAGACGCACCAGCGTGCGGACGGCTCGGTGGTCGTGCCCGAGGTGCTCCGCCCGTACCTGGGCGGTCTCGAGGTCATGGAGCCCATCGCGTGACGGCCGAACACCTCGACGACGCCGCTCGGCTGCCCGAGACCGGCGATGTCGAGGTCGTCGGCCGCGGCGAAGCCGCCGAGATCGTCGAAGAGCTCGCGCGCGAGACCGAGGACCCCGGCGTCGCGGTCGAGCGACTGCTCATCGCGCTCGACATCGACGGCACGGTGATCCTCGAGGACGAGAGCCTGAGCCCGGGCGTCGTCGACGCCGTGGCGCACGCGCACCGCGCCGGGCACGAGGTCATGATCGCGACCGGCCGCAGCTGGGAGGGAACGCGCCGCATCCTCGACCTGCTCGATCTCGCACCCGAGTACGTCGTGTGCTCCAACGGTGCGGTGGTGCTGCGCCGGGTGGACGCCGCCGAGCTCGAGTACGAGAGGTTCCACGTCGAGACGTTCGATCCCGCCGAGGTGCTGACGCTGCTGCGCGAGCACCTGCCGCGAGCGCGCTACCTCGTCGAGCTGCCCGACGGCCACCGCCTCTACACCGAGTACCTCGACGACTGGAACCTCGCGGACGCCGAGCGCGTGCCGTTCGAGCGTCTCGGCGCGCAGCCGGTGTGCCGCGTCGTCGTCGTCGCCCCCGAGCAGGGAGCGCAGGACTTCGTCGACCTCGTCGAGCGCATCGGGCTCAACCAGGTGTCGTACGCCGTCGGCTGGACGGCGTGGCTCGACATCGCCCCGCAGGGCGTCGACAAGAGCACGGGGCTCGAGCTCGTGCGCACGAGGCTCGGCATCGATCCGGCGCACGTCCTCGTGATCGGCGACGGCCGCAACGACGTCGGCATGTTCGCGTGGGCGCTCGCCAACGGCGGGCGCGCGGTCGCGATGGAGCAGGGCCCGCAAGAGGTTCGGGATGCCGCGGGCGAGACGACCACGTCGGTGTCGGCGGGCGGCGTGGCCGAGATCCTCCGCAAACTCTAGGCAGGCGCGCCTACAGCACTCGCTCAGGCGGCGCTGGAACAATGGGTCAGCAGTGCCGTCGGCTAGACTCGACGCCTGTTCGACGGATGCCTCGGCTCCCGTCGGGAGGGTTGTCCGAGCGGCCGATGGACCTGGTCTTGAAAACCAGTGGGCAGAGATGTCCCGTGGGTTCGAATCCCACACCCTCCGCTGTACCGATTCAGGGAACCCCCGCCCCGAGAGGACCCGAGTGAGCCAGACGACCAAGCCCGCCAGGCGTGGTCGTCGACCGCTCGCACGGCACGGGGCGCTGAAGACGCCGCACCCCGCGTCGATGCTCCTCAAGGTGCTCGGTGTCATCGTGGCCGTCGGCCTCGTCTCGGCCGGTGGCGTGGCCGCCTATGCGCTGACCGATCTCACCACGAGCTACACCGCAGAGGCCGTCGAACTCGAGGGCCAGGCGCCCATTCCGCCCGACATCGGCGCGATCGAGACGGGCGTCGACCTGCTCATCGTCGGCACCGACGAGTGCGAAGAGGAGTACGCCTACCTCTTCGGAGCGCGGTGCACCGGAGCGGATGCGGGCGGCCAGCTCAACGACGTCAACATGCTCGTGCACATCTCGAACAACCCGCGCCGGGTGACGGTCGTGTCGTTCCCCCGCGACCTGATGGTGCCGATCCCGTCGTGCACGCGCGAGGACGGCTCGACCACGGGTGCGATGAGCAAGCAGCAGATCAACGCGGCGTGGTCGTACGGCGGTCTGTCGTGCGTCGCGAAGACCGTGTCGGCGCTCAGCGGCCAGAGCATCCCGTTCGCCGCGAAGGTGAGCTTCGGCAACGTCATCAACATCACCGACGCGATCGGCGGCGTCGACGTCTGCATCGGCAACGGCGGCATCCGCGACCGGCACACCGGCATCGACTGGGCCGCGGGCATGCGCAACGTGCAGGGCGTCGAGGCGCTGCAGTTCCTGCGCACCCGCCACGGCCTGCAGAACGGCAGCGACCTCGCGCGCATCTCCAACCAGCAGCAGTACATGTCGCGACTCGCGCACAAGCTCGTGGCCGAGGACGTGCTCTCGGACTTCGGCACTCTCTACAAGCTCGCCTCGACCGCGGTCGACAACGTGACCCCGAGCCAGAGCCTCACCAACCCCCTCACCCTCGTGCAGATCGCTCTCGCGGTGAAAGACGTCCCGTTCGACCAGATCGTGTTCGTGCAGTACCCGGTCAACGCCGATCCCGCAGACCCGAACCGCGTCGTTCCGAACCGTGCCGCAGCCGATGAGCTGTGGGCGGCGCTCGCGGCGAACCAGCCGATCCAGGTGACGAACGACCCGAACCGCGGCGGCGGCGTCGTCACGGTCGAAGCGCCTGTCGAGGGCGACCCGATCCCGGCCGAGACCGCCGAGGCGGGCGTCACGCCCGAGCCCGCGCCGACCGAGACCGCGGTCGAGCTCTCGAACTCGATCCCCGGCACCTCTGCGGCGCAGGAGACCTGCTCGGCGGGGAACCTGAGGGGTTGATGGTGGATTCGACTCGCCACGGCGGTCGCGAGCCTCTCGCGCGCCACGGAGTGCTGCGCACGCGGCATCCGCTCATGAGCATTCTGGCGATCCTCGCCATCGTGGTCGGCGTGACCGTCGTCAGCGGCGCCGGCGTCGGAGCCTTCGCCGTCTGGAGCACCGCGAGCGCGGTCGTGGACGGCGCTGTCGACATCGGCGAAGAGGGCGACGTCGTGCCGCCGTCGCTCGGTGCGATCGAGGGCGGCGTCAATCTGCTCCTCGTCGGCACCGACTCGTGCGAAGGCGCCAATGCGGCGCTGTCGACGGCGTGCGCGTCCGGCGACACCGACGGCGAGCGCAACGACGTCACCATGCTCGTGCACATCTCCGACAACCCGCGACGGGTGACCGTCGTCTCGTTCCCGCGCGACATGATCGTTCCGATCCCCTCGTGCTCGAAGGAAGACGGCAGCGGCGACTACTCGGCGATGAGTGCCCAGATGATCAACTCGTCGTACATGTACGGCGGGCTCGCCTGCACGGTGAAGACCGTCGAAGCGCTCACCGGCGAAGACATCCAGTTCGCGGCATCCATCCGCTGGACCGGTGTCATCAACATGTCGGATGCCATCGGAGGCGTCGACGTCTGCGTCGCCGACGACATCAGCGACACGCACACCGGCCTCAAGCTGTCGGCCGGTCAGCACACGCTGCAGGGCGTCGAGGCACTGCAGTTCCTGCGGATCCGCCACGGCATCGGCGACGGGTCGGACCTCGGACGCATCTCGAACCAGCAGCAGTTCATGTCGTCGATGGTGAGAAAGCTGCAGAGCGACGGCGTGCTCGCCAACCCCGCGGTGCTCTTCAACCTCGCGACCACCGCGATCTCGCAGGTCACGCAGGGCCAGCTCGTGCTCAGCCAGTCGCTCGCGAACCCGACGCTCATGGCGCAGATCGCGATGGCCGTGAAGAACGTGCCCTACGCGGACATCGTCTTCGTGCAGTACCCGACGCGCTACGCACCCGGCGAGGGCTCGAGCCGCGTGATGCCCGTGAAGGACTCGGGCGACATCCTCTTCGCCGCCCTCCGTGACAACGACGCGCTCAACCTCACCGGCGATGCGAGCTCGGGGTACGGCGTCGAGGTCACCGGAGAGGCCGCGCAGCCGACCACGGCTCCCGTCGAGACACCCGATCCCGCGGCGACGGATGCCGCGACGGCTCCGGCGGAGACCGCCGCTCCCGAGACGCGCGTCGACCTTCCCTCGAACATCTCGGGGCAGACGGCGGCCCAGGTCACCTGCACGGTCGCCCAGCGATAGTCGCGGGGCTTCGCGCGGGACCTCCGGCATCCGCCCATCGATCGTGATGGGTGCCGTGGCGATCGGCAAGCGCACCATGGCTCGGTTCGGCGGGGCGGGATCGAGCGGTTATGATTGCCGGGTGCATTCGCGCGTTTCGACGCCGGATGCCTGGAGACGTCGCATAGTCAGGCCTAGTGCACCACCCTGCTAAGGTGGAGTCCTCGTAAGGGGACCGAGGGTTCAAATCCCTCCGTCTCCGCCACAAAAAGTCCCTGATCAAGCGGGATTCTGCGGGATCTTACCCCGCATCCCCTTCGACCCAACGACCGTCAGAGCCGCTGGACTAGCGCCCGCCTCGACCCTCGAACCGCCAGTCGCTTTCATGCGCCGGTGTTCCGTCGAAAGTGATGCAGCGTATGGGGCGTGCCGTGGCGAGACCACCCCTGACCACTGAGCCGCCGTTGCCCCATGGCGCTCCGACACCGGCGGTCTGGACTCCGGATCCCCCCGTGGGTGAGAGTTGT
>JBEVLS010000079.1:0-32505 GCA_040509015.1 Microbacterium sp. | reverse complement strand
TCGGCAGCAACATGGCGCTCCGCGCCAGTGCATGGGCCGTGGTCCGAGACCAGGTGTGCCCCGACCGCGAAGACCTCATGCACGAGGACCTCGACCTGTCGGTGCACCTCGCGCTCGCCGGTCTCAAGGTCGGTTACGCGCCGGGCATGATCGCGGGCATCTCGGCTCGACGCCTCGACACGAAGCCGCGCGACTACCTCTTCTACGTCGAGCGGTTCGAGCGCACCTACCGCGCCCATGACATCCACGACCTCGGCGCGCTCGCCCCGATGGCGGTGCTGCTGGGCATCTATCCCGCCCTGCACCTGCAGCGCGCGATCGATCACCGTCTGCACCCCGATGAGCAGTCGTTCGCGACGACCCCCGCCGAGTAGCTACCTCGTCGACACCCAGCCCAAGGCGGGCGCGACGTGCGTCGCGAACGCCTCGATGACGCGCAGGTTGAACGCGACGCCGAGCTGACTGGGGATCGTGAGCATGAGGGTGTCCGCCGCCTGGATCGCCGCGTCGCCGAGCAGCTGCTCGACGAGCTCGTCGGGCTCGGCGGCGTACGTCTTGCCGAAGGTCGAGCGCATGCCGTCGATGATGCCGATCTGATCGCCGTCCTGGCGACCGCCGAAGTACATGTGGTCCTCCGCCGTCATGAGCGGGAAGATCGAGCGGCTCACCGAGACCCGCGGCTCGCCCGCGTGACCCGCTTCGCGCCACGCGGCGCGGAAGGCGTCGATCTGCTCGGCCTGAAGGATGTCGAACGGGCGACCGTCGGCCGAGGTCAGCAGGGTGGACGACATCAGGTTGACGCCGACGCGACCGGCCCATTCGGCCGAGTCGCGGTTGCCTGCGCCCCACCAGACGCGCGAGCGCAGACCGGGGGAGTGCGGCTCGATGCGCTGCAGCCCCTTCGCCCCGCCGCCGAACGCCGACTGGCCGTCGCGCTCGGCGAGGCCTTCGCCGTCGATGGCGCGCAGGAACAGGTCGAAGTGCTCTCGGGCGAGATCTGCCCCGCGGGGGTCCTCGGAACCGGTGTAGCCGAACGCCTCGTAACCCTTGACGACGGTCTCGGGTGAACCGCGGCTCACGCCGAGGGCGAGCCTGCCGCCCGAGATGAGGTCGACCGCTGCCGCCTCCTCTGCGAGATAGAGAGGGTTCTCGTACCGCATGTCGATGACCCCGGTGCCGACCTCGATGCGCTCGGTCTTCGCGGCGATCGCCGCGAGCAGCGGCATGGGGGACGCCTGCTGACGGGCGAAGTGATGGACGCGGAAGTAGGCCCCGTTGACTCCCAGGTCGTCCATCCCCTGGGCGAGGTCGATCGCCTGCAGCATCGAGTCGGCGGCGGTCAGCTCGCGTCCTGCGCCGAGGGGGCCGTAGTGGCCGAACGAGAGGGTTCCGAAGCTCTTCATGACGGATGCAACGGTACGCCTCCGGCATCCATTCCGGTGAATGGACGAGTGCTGCCGGCGGGTGTCAGGCGCTGTGCGTCGTGTCGAGGGTGACGCGGTTCTTGCCGGCGCCCTTGGACTCGTACATGGCGCCGTCGGCGCGGATCAGCAGCTGCTCGCCGGTCGGTCGCGGATCGGTCGCCGGCTGATAGACGGAGAGGCCCACGCTGACGGATGCCGAGATGACGCCGTTCGCGACGGGAATGGGCGTCTGGGTGAGCGAGAGGACGCGCTCGGCCACGGCGAGGCCCGCCTCGACATCGGCGTTCGCGCAGATCGCGACGAACTCGTCGCCGCCGATGCGGCCGATGACATCGCCCATCCGCACGCCCGCCAGCAGCCGCCGGGCGAGCTCGACGAGCACGGAGTCCCCGGTGGCATGCCCGAAGCGGTCGTTGATCGTCTTGAACTCGTCCAGGTCGAGGAAGAGCACCGACAGGGGCTCGTCCGACATGGCCGCGTTCTCGATCGCCTCGTCCAGCCGCAGCTGGAGGAGCTCCCGGTTGGCGGCGCCGGTGAGCTGGTCGTGCAGCGCGAGGTAGGCCAGGCGGCGCTGGAGGCGCACGCGCACCAGGGTCTGCGACGCCTGACGGCCGAGGGCCTTCTGCAGTTCGAAGTAGTGGTCGTCGAACTCGGTCCGCCGCCCGAAGAAGCACACCAGGATGCCCAGGCGCTCGTCGTCCGCCACGAGAGGCGTGATGCTGAGCGAGGTCAGGCGCGCGTCCCGCATCGCGGCCGCGAGCTCCGGATACTCGTCGCGCGCGCTCTCCTCGTCGATCACCGTGACCCGCGGCGTGTTCCGCAGCGACAGGATGGGCGCCACCCTTCCTTCGAGCGGGTTCACGCCGCCCACGACCTGCAGGGTGCCCTCGGCATCCGGGAGGAGCACCGCGGAGTGCTTCGCGACGAAGGCCTCGCTCGCGATCGCGGCGAAGGACTGGGCGACATCCTCGTCGCTCGCGCTCACGCTGAAAGTGCTCGAGACGTCCTGCAGCACGCGCACTCGCGCTTCCGACGATTCGGCCGAGCGCCGGGCCTGCAGCAGGTCTGCTTCGTAGCGGTGGCGCGCCGAGGCGTTGAACGCGGCGATGCGCACGATTCCGCCGCCGCCGTCGACGGCGGCGTTGACGAGGACCGGCAGGCGCCCGCCGTCGGCCGTCACGAGGGTCAGCGACACCTCGTCCGCCACCCCCTCGAGATGGACGAGCTGCATCACCCGGGTGTCGAAGAACAGCTGGCTGCCGGGATCGAGCAGCGATGCGAACGGGCGGCCGATCACGTCGTCCGCCTCGCGGGCGATCCAGCCGAGGAAGCGATCGTTCGCGTCGGTGACGAGTCCGTCGTACGTCATCGCGATGAGGCCGCACGGCGCCGAGCGGAACCAGGGGTCGGTGCTGCGGCCGCTCACGAGAGGTGGCGGCGCAGTTCGGCGACGATCTCGTCGGGGCCGGACAGCAGCGGCACGTGGCCGCTGGCCGAGAGCTGCGCGAAAGAGCTGCCGGGGATCTCGCGGTGGACGTACTGTCCGACGACGGCCGGCGCGATGGCGTCGTCGCGGCACTGCATGATGAGCGTCGGCACCGTGACGCGCGCGAGGTCGTCGCGGTTGTCGGAGAGGAACGTGACCCGCGCGAAGTGCCGGGCGATCTCGGGGTCGATGCTGCAGAAGCTCGCCGTCAGCTGTTCCCCGAGGGCCGGTCGATCGGGGTTGCCGATGATGACCGGCGCCATCTGCGCCGACCATCCGAGGTAATTCGCATCGAGCGCGTCCAGGAGCGACATGATGTCGTCGGGCTCGAACCCGCCGGTGTAGCCGTCATCGTTGACGTAGCGAGGAGACGGGCCGACGAGCACGAGGTCGCCGAATCGCGACGGATCGCGGTTGGCGGCGAGCACGCCGATCATCGCGCTCACCGAGTGGCCGACGAAGACCACGTCGTGGACGTCGAGGGCGTCGAGGATCTCGAGCACGTCCTCGGCGTAGCCGTCGAGCGAGTCGTACTTGCCGCGGTCGTACGCGGCGGCATCCGAGCCTCCGGCGCCCACGTGGTCGAACAGCACGACGCGATGATCCGCTTCGAACTCGGGGGCGACGAGGCTCCAGGTCTCCTGGCTGCATCCGAACCCGTGGGCGAAGACGATGACGCGGCCGTCGGGTCGTCCGGTGACCGTGACGTTGTTGCGGCGGAGGGCGTCCCGGGTGGGGGCGACGACCATGGGCACTCCTCGAGCCGGGGGACCGGGACGCATCGGTGGACGTGCCCATTGAGATCGTAAGTCACGGAGGGGCCCGTCACGCGCGGAGTCGGACTATACAGGTGTCAAGAGATTCTCGCGCCCTGTTGCATCGGTTTCTCCGCTCGGGCTGACTAATACGCGTGACACCCTCCGGCACCCGCGCAGACGATCTCTCTCGCGCTCTCGAGCGATCAGAGCTCTTCCCTGTCTTCCAGCCGCAGTTCTCGGCGGAGACGGGGCTGATCGTCGCCGCCGAGGCGCTGTGCCGCTGGCGCCACGCGGAAGACGGCCTGATCCCCGCGGACGAGTTCATCCCGCTCGCGGAGGAGACCGGCGCGATCCACGCGATCGGCCTCTTCATGCTGGACCAGTGCTTCGATGCACTCGACGCGTGGCGATCCGACGGGCGGACGCTCGAGGTGTCGGTCAACGTCTCACCTCTGCAGCTGCTCACCGACGACTTCGTCGATCAGCTGGCAGATCGATTCGCCGAGCGAGACCTTCCCGCCCTCGCGGTCACGATCGAGATCACCGAGACGAGGCCGGTGCCCGGATCGGACGAGATCGCGCGCCGCCTCCAACGCCTGCGATCCCTCGGTGTGGGGGTCGCGCTCGACGACTACGGCACGGGGCACTCTTCGCGCGGCCAGCTCGAGAAGCTTCCGCTGTCGGAGGTCAAACTCGATCGGTCGCTCGTGCAGACCCCGCCCGACGACGTCGCGCCGCTCGTGGACATGGTGGCCTGGGCGCACGAACACGGCATCCGCGTCGTCGCCGAGGGCATCGAGACGACCGAGAACCTCGACTTCGCCCGGTCGCTCGCGAGCGACCGGATGCAGGGCTACCTGCTCGGGCTCCCCGTCGCCCGGAGCGCCATCGACGGGACCATGGCGGTCTGACCGCACCGGTCGACCTCGTCCGATTCGACCGAACCGGTCGACGCGCCCGACTCAGATGTCGGGGTACTCGTCGCGCAGTTCGGGCGCCTCGGGCGCGTCGCCCTCGGGTCCGCCGACCTCGAACTTCGACCACGTGACGGGCATGCCGGGCGAGAAGAGGATGTCGATACCCGGGCCGGAGTGCAGGGGCGGGATGTTGACGTAGCCTCCGCCGGCCTTGATCGCTTCGAGGATCTTGTCGCGGAGCTCGGTGATCGGATCGGGCAGGAAGTAGTCGCGCCCGTCGACGGTGAGACGATTCACGGTGGTCATCTGTTCTCCTTCGAAGACGGCGATGCGGTGCTCACTTCGCGGTGCCCGCTCGTTGTTCGTGCTCGGGCTCGGGGATGAGCTCCAGGCCGGCCGGGCTGTTGGCGGTCACCATGAGCGCCTCGATCCACGCGCGGTTCAGTGCGGGCTCGCGCCCGCCGAAGAACACGAACTGCAGCGGAATCGCCGGGTGCAGCCAGATCGAGCTGCGGCCGGCCACGCCGACGGCATCCGATTTCCACGAGAACGTCAGGGTCTCGTTGCGCCGCAGCTTCGCGATGATCACGATCCGCAGGTGCGCGAGAGCGCGATCCTCGAACTCCACCGACCACATCGGTGCGCCATAGATGAGTTTTCCCAAGAGACCCTCCAGTTCCCTCGGCAATCCTGCCACGCTCCGACGGCGTCCAGTGCCGACATCGGGGGAAACACGGGAACACGTCGCCGCCCGCGCGGGTTGGCTCTTCGCATGACCCGCATCGGAACCAGCTCCCTCGACATCCTCCCCCTCGCCCTCGGCGGCAACGTCTTCGGCTGGACGGCCGATCGCGAGGAGTCGTTCGCGATCCTCGACGCGTTCGTCGACGGCGGCGGCGACTTCATCGACACGGCCGACTCCTACAGCGCATGGGTGCCCGGCAACTCCGGTGGCGACAGCGAGCGGATCATCGGCGAGTGGCTCGCCACCCGCAAGCCCGAGGGCGTCGTGGTCGCCACGAAGGTGAGTCAGCACCCCGACTTCAGGGGCCTCGCCGGGGCGAACGTCCGCGCGGCCGCCGAGGCGTCCCTCGAGCGGCTCGGAGTCGACGCGATCGATCTCTACTACGCGCACTTCGACGACGAGACCGTGCCGCTCGAAGAGACCGTCGGCGCGTTCGGCCGGCTCGTCGCCGACGGCCTGGTGCGCTACACCGCCGTCTCGAACTACTCGGCCGAGCGCATCCGCGAGTGGATCCGGATCGCCGACGAGCTCGGCGTCCCGCGTCCCGTCGCGATCCAGCCGCACTACAACCTCGTCCACCGCAACGACGTCGAGGACCACATCGTCCCGGTCGCCGAGGAGTTCGGCCTCGGCCTGGTCCCGTACTACGCACTGGCCAGCGGCTTCCTCACCGGCAAGTACCGGTCGACGGATGCCGCGGGCCAGGCGTCGCCCCGCGCGGGAGGAGCGGCGAAGTACGCCACGGAGCAGGGCCTCGCGATCGTCGATGCGCTCGAGGGCGTGGGGCGCGCCCACGGCGTCTCGATCGCCGCGACGGCGCTCGCCTGGCTGCGTGCGCAGCCGACCGTGGCCGCACCGATCGCGAGCGCGTCGCGCGTCGCTCAGGTCGCCGACCTGCTCGACAGCACGCGGGTGGACCTGACGGTCGCCGAGATCGCGGAGCTGAACGACGTGTCGTCCTGGAGCCCCTCCTCGGTCTGAGCCGGGAGCCGCGCGGCCGACTGTCAACCCCGAGCGGGCCGCGCGGCATCCGCTTACGCTGACATCATGTCGACGCGAATCCTGCTCATCGGCGGCCACGGCAAGGTCGCCCTTCTCCTCGAACCGCTTCTCGCCCAGCGTGGTGACACCGTCACGGCGGTCATCCGCAACGCGGACCACGAAGACGACGTCGCCGTGACCGGCGCGACTCCGCTCGTCGCCGACATCGAGGCATTCGACCTCGATCAGCTGACCAATCTCGTCAGCGGCAACGACGTGGTCGTGTGGTCGGCCGGCGCGGGCGGCGGGAGCCCGGAGCGCACCTTCGCGGTCGATCGGGATGCCGCGATCCGCTCGATCGATGCGGCCGTCGCCGCGGGGGTCCGCCGGTACGTCATGGTGTCGTACTTCGGCGCCTCGGCGGACCACGGCGTGCCGGAGGACGATTCCTTCTTCGCCTACGCCGAGGCCAAGGGGGCCGCCGACGAGCACCTGCGCGCCAGCGGTCTCGACTGGACGATCGTCGCGCCGAGCACCCTCACGCTGGACCCCCCGACCGGACGCATCGACGCCGAAGCCGCCGAGTCGGGCTCCGTCGCGCGCGCCGACGTGGCGGCGGTCGTCGCCGCGGTCCTGCAGGACCCGTCGACGATCGGACGGACGATCTCGTTCAACACCGGCGACGTGCCGATCGTCGACGCGATCCGCGCCTGACCTCGGGGGCGCGTCTCGAGGACGCGGTCCTCAGGTCACCGTGATCAGCGAGCGCTGCCAGCCGGATGAGCCGTTCGGAGCGATGGGTGCGCGCTCCTCGATCTGCAGGTCGCCGTTCTTGTTCACGGCCCGCACCCCGACGTAGTGGGTGCCGGGGGTCGCATCCCATTCCATGACCCACTGCACCCACGTGTCCGCGTTGATGGGCGTCGACAGCGTCGCCGGCAGCCACTCGCCCTCGTCGATGCGCACCTCGACCCGCTCGATCCCCACCGACTGCGCCCAGGCGACGCCGGCGATCGGGATGCGGCCCGCGGCGACGGGCTTGCCGATCTTGGGGGTGTCCACGCGGGACGAGAACTTGATGGGCGCCTCGGCGTCGTATCCGCGCGGCGTCCAGTACGCCTCATCCTCGGCGAACGTCGTGACCTTCAGCTCCGTGAGCCACTTCGTGGCCGAGACGTAGCCGTAGAGGCCCGGCACGACCATGCGCACCGGGAAGCCGTGCTCGAGGGGGAGGGGGTCGCCGTTCATCCCGACGGCGAGGATCGCGTCGAGTCCGTCGTCGGTGAGCGCCGAGAGCGGCGTGCTCGCGGTGTAGCCGTCGACGCTGCGCGACAGCACCATGTCGGCTCCCGACTGCGGGCCGGCCATCCGAAGAACGTCGCGCAGAGGCACTCCCAGCCACATCGCGTTCCCGGCGAGCTCGCCGCCGACCTCGTTCGAGACGCACGTCAGGGTGATCGCGTACTCGTCGAGTCCCATCGCGAGCAGGTCGTCGAAGGTGAGCTCGACGCGCTGATCGACCATCCCGTCGATCACGAGACGCCAGGTGCCGGGGTCGATCGACGGCACCGTGAGGGCGGTGTCGACGCGGTAGAAGTCCTCGTTCGGGGTGAACAGCGGCGTGATCCCCGGCACGTCGAGCTCGGCTCCGGCGGGCACGGTCACCGTGGAGCGCGGGGCGGGCAGACGCAGAGCGCGGCGGATGGCCTCGACCGACGACGTGGCCATCGTCACCGCGCGTGCCGCGACGCCGACGGCGACGGCGGAGACGCCTGCGATGCCGGCGAGAAGGAAGAATCTGCGACGGTCGATGCTCTTGCCGGTAGTGGCGGCCTCGGTGTCCTGCGACGCGGCTCTCCACGCGCGCAGGCGCCGGGCGAGCAGGATCAGGACGATCGATCCGGCCACCGTGCCCAGCACGGGCGGCACGAACGAGAGCGGAGTGACGGCGGCGCGCGTCAGGATCGCCGCGGTCGACAGGGCGCCCGCGATGACCAGCGCGATGACGCCGAGCGGGGGCCGGACGAGCTGGAGCACTCCCGCGATCGCAGAGGCGATGACGACGGCGAGGGCGAGGCCCGCGAGGAGGGCGATCTTGTCGTACTCGCCGAACGTCGCGATCGCGAACTCCTTGAACGGCTGGGGCACGATGTCGATGACGAACGACCCGACCGCGAGGATCGGGCTCGCGTCGCGGGCCATCAGCAGCGCGGCCACTTCGGCGACCGCGAGGAACACCGCCGCGCTCACCACTCCGGCGATCGCCGACCAGAACACGAACCGTACGCGATCTCTGCGCTTACCCACGTCGAACTCCCACCCCACCGATTCCGGTGCGCCTCGGGGGGTTGTTCGGAGCCGGGGCGGGAACGGATGCCGCGACTACCGCGTGAGCGGGTCCTCGCGGTGCCGCCGCAGCATCTGCTCACCCGCATCGATGTACGCCGCGTACAGATCGGAGACGTCGCGCAGACGTTCGGACGCGGTGCCGGGGTCGGCGAACGACTCGGCGGCGCGCAGCGTGCGGATGAACGCGCGGGCGCGCTCGTGACTCGCGGCGAGAAGCTGCTCGAATCCTCCCGTCGCTTCGACGAGCAGCCGTCTGCTGCCGGGCTGGGGGATCGTGCGGGCCAGCCCCCACGACACGAGCTCCCTGGTGGACGTGCTCACCGCGCCGGCGCTGAGGCCGAGGTCCTCGCGCAGCTGCTCGGATGTGGCGGGTTCGGCCAGGAGGAGGAGGTGGCCGTAGAGCCTCCCCGTGGCCCGAGGCAGGTTCCACGAAGCGAGTGTGTCGCCCATCGCGTCGACGAAGCGCGCACGCTCGTCGATCACGACGATGCTCCGGCGTCCGCGGCGGCGGTGTGGCCCCACATCTCGAGCGTCCGCAGGATCGCGCGAGAAGTCGCGTCCGGGGCATCGAGGGTCACGATGTGCCCGGCGTCCGGAATCACCTCGGCCTCGACGCCCTCCGCCTCCGCCCATCGGCGCATCGCGACCGCGATGTTGCCCGTGCGGTCCTCCGCGCCGCGGATGAGAGCGAGCGGTATCGGTGTGCGATAGCTCGCGTCGGGCTCGATCAACGACGCGGTGGCACGCCACACATCGAGGAAGGTCTGCTTCGGCATCCGAGCGAACGCGGCTCGGGTCTGCTCGATCGCCGCGGGGGTCACCGCCGACGCACGCGCCATCAGCGCGGGCAGTCGACGGGCCGGAACGAGACCCAGCAGCGGCGCGGCCGACCGCAGCGCGAGACGCTCCGCGGCGTTGAGCGGCCCCTGATTCCACGTCGAGTCGAGCACGATGAGTCCGTCGACGGCGGTGGGATACCGGCGGGTGAACTCCTGCACGAGGTTGCCGCCGAGGGAGTGCCCGACCAGCACGGTCGAAGTGCTGCCCGCGGCATCCAGGAGCTCTGACAGGTCGTCGAGGGCGTCCGCGGCGGTGAACCTCGTCCCGGGACGCATGACGGAGTCCCCGTGGCCGCGCAGGTCCCACTGGATCACCCTCAGGCCCGACGCTTCGAGCGCCTCCGCCTGTGCGCGCCACATCGTGTGGTCCATGCCGGCGCCGTGCGTGAGGACGACGAGGGGCCCGCGTCCGCCGGTGTCGGTGTAGCGGATGCCGGCAGTCGGCATCTCGATCGTCCTCATCATTTTCATCGTCTTCTGAATATAGCTCGTGCGTTATCGGGTGGCGAGGGGAAGGTCAAGGCCCTGAAGGACTCCGTCGACCGTTCGTAGCGTGGGGGCCATGGACCTCGGAATCACCGGACGAACCGCCCTGATCACCGGAGGCGACTCCGGGATCGGATGGCACACAGCCAAGCTCCTCCTCGACGAGGGTGCCACCGTCGTCATCTCCGATCAGGACGCGGATTCGCTCGCGGCCGCGGCGAAGGACCTCAAAGCGCCTGAGGGCAGGCTCTTCGCCTTCGACGCGGACATCACGAGCGTCGATTCGCTCGCCGGCCTCCACGAGAAGGTCCAGGATGCCGTGGGCGACATCGACATCCTGGTGCAGTCCGCGGGCGTGACAGGGGCGCAGGGACTGTTCCACGAGATCACCGACGAGGGATGGACCAAGACCATCGAGACCGACCTCATCGGTCCGGTCCGACTCGTCCGGCAGTTCCTGCCGTCGCTGCGCAAGGGCGGGTGGGGTCGCCTCGTCTTCCTCGCGTCCGAGGACGCGGTGCAGCCGTACGATGACGAACTCCCCTACTGCGCCGCCAAGGCCGGCATCCTCGCCCTCGCGAAGGGACTGTCGCGCTCGTACGCGTCGGAAGGGCTGCTCGTCAACGCCGTCTCGCCTGCGTTCATCCACACCCCGATGACCGACGCGATGATGCGCAAGCGCGCGGATGAGCTCGGAACGACTCCGGCCAAGGCGATCACCTCGTTCCTCGCCGAGGAGCGGCCCTACATGGAGCTCGGCAGACGCGGTGAGCCGGAAGAGGTCGCGTCCGTCATCGCGTTCCTCTGCTCGGACCGCGCGTCGTTCGTCAACGGTTCCAACTCCCGGGTCGACTCCGGCTCGGTGGCCACCATCTGACACGCGATGAGAACGACTCTCGACCACGAAGGAGCAGCACGATGACCGCACGGTTCGGATACACGCTGATGACGGAGCAGAGCGGCGCGAGGGACCTCGTGCGGTACGCCGTCGCCGCCGAAGAGGTCGGGTTCGACTTCGAGGTCTCCAGTGACCACTACTCGCCGTGGCTGACGAGCCAGGGGCACGCGCCGTACGCGTGGACGATGCTCGGCGCCGTGGCGCACGCGACCTCGCGCGTGGAGCTGATGACCTATGTCACGTGTCCGACGATGCGCTACCACCCGGCGATCGTCGCTCAGAAGGCCGCGACCCTGCAGGACCTCGCCGAGGGGCGCTTCATCCTCGGGCTCGGCTCGGGTGAGAACCTCAACGAGCACGTGATCGGCGAGGGCTGGCCGGCGGTGAACGCGCGCCAGGACATGCTCGTCGAGGCGATCGAGATCATCCGGGAGCTGCACACGGGCGAGCTCACGACGTGGGAGGGCGAGTACTTCCGCGTCGATTCGGCCCGCATCTGGGACGTCCCCGAGAAGGCCGTGCCGCTGGCGGTGGCGATCTCGGGTGAGAAGTCGATCGAGCGCTTCGCTCCGCTCGCCGACCATGCGGTCGCCGTCCAGCCCGACGCCGACGCGATCGCGGCGTGGGACGCGGCGCACGGGGGCGGGTCGCGCAAGATCGGCCAGATGCCGATCAGCTGGGATCCCGACGAGAAGACCGCCGTCGCACGGGCGCACGATCAGTTCCGGTGGTTCGCCGGAGGGTGGGCCGTGAACGCCGACCTGCCGACGCCGGCGGGATTCGAGGGTGCGAGTCAGTTCGTCCGTCCGGAGGACGTCGCCGACGCGATCCCGTGCGGTCCGGACCTCGACAAGATCGTCGCGGGCGTGAAGGAGTACCTGGACGCCGGCTTCACCGACGTGGCACTCGTGCAGGTCGGTGACGACGGCCAGTCGGCATTCCTCGATCAGGCGGCCGGACCGCTCCTCGAGGCGCTGCGCGAACTCTGAGCCGTGGCATCCCCCGACGAAACCGCGGTCCGCGGCGAGGATCTGCGCTCGTACGCCCCGATCGGCGACGGTCGCACGGTCGCACTGATCGGCCTCCGCGGTCAGGTCGACTGGCTCCCGATCCCGAACCTCGGATCCCTGCCCGTGTTCGCGCGACTGCTCGACGACGAGACCGGAGGGTGCATCGAACTCGAGCCGGTCGGCGAGTACACCGTCCGGCGGCGCTACGTCAGCGGGACGAACGTGCTGCGCACGACCTTCACCACGCCCCGCGGAAAGGCGACCGTCACCGACGCGATGGTCACCGGCGTGGCAGGTCGGCTGCCCTGGGCGGAGCTCGCCCGACGCATCGACGGCGTCGAAGGCGCGGTGGAGTTCGCGTGGCGCGTGCTTCCCGGCACGGCCCTGGGAACGGCATCGCCTTGGATCGAAGAGAGCCGTGAAGGCCCGATCATCCGGTCGGGCGACACGTCGATCGCTGTGGTCGGCAGCGACCACGGTCCGGCGACGGCGGGCTCGGAGGGGATGCCCGCGCTGACGGGACGGTTCACCACGGGCGCCGGGTCACGCCACCTTCTCGTCGTGGTCGCGACGCACGACGAGCCGCTGCACCTCCCCGATCCGGCGATCGTCGACCAGGGCATCGATCGCACGATCGCGGCCTGGCGCACGTGGTCGCGCGAGTTCTCGTACGACGGTCGCTGGGGACCGGACGTGCGCCGCAGCGCGCTGACGCTGAAACAGCTGATCTTCAGCCCGACGGGAGCGATCGCCGCCGCGGCGACGTCGTCGCTGCCCGAGAGCCCGCAGGGCGGCAAGAACTGGGACTACCGGTACGCCTGGGTGCGCGACCTCGCCTACACGGCCCACGCCCTCGTCCGGTTCGGACTCCGCGAGGAGACCCATGCCGCGGTCTCGTGGCTTCTGCGCACGATCCGCGAGCACGGTCCCGAACTGCGCATCTTCTACGGCCTCGACGGCGAGGTACCGCAGTCCGTCGAGAAGTACGACGTCGCAGGATGGCGCGGAATCGGCCCCGTCGTCACGGGGAACCCCGCTCAGGGCCAGCTGCAGCTGGGGGTGTTCGGAGACCTGCTCGCCATCTGCCGGACCTACGTCGACGCGGGCAACGTGCTCGACGTCGCCACGGGCCGGATGCTGGCCGAGATCGCCGACCGCACCTGCGATCTGTGGCGCAACCGCGACGCGGGGATGTGGGAGCTTCCCGAGCAGCAGCACTACACGTCGTCGAAGATGGGCTGCTGGCAGGCGCTGGGCGACGCGATCCACCTCGCGGAGGCCGGCCAGGTGGCGGGGAGCTCGGATCGGTGGCGGGCGGAGCAGCGCCGCATCCGGGACTGGATCGATGAGAACTGCTGGTCCGAGCCGCGCGGTGCCTACGTGATGCACCCCGGAACCGACGATCTCGACGCGTCCGTCCTGCTGCACTCGATCAGCGGATTCGACCGGGGCGAGCGCATGTCGCGCACGATCGACGCCCTCACCGCGAAGCTCGGCGCGGGCTCGCACCTCTACCGCTACACGGGCGCGGAGCGCGAGGAGTTCGCCTTCGTCGCGTGCGGATTCTGGCGCGCGGCAGCCCTCGCCTGCGTCGGGCGCGGTGACGAGGCGATCGAGGCGATGGACGACCTCGTCGAGCAGGGCAACGACGTCTCGGTCTTCTCGGAGATGATCGATCCCGACACGGGGGACTTCTGGGGCAACCTGCCGCAGGGTCTCAGTCATCTCGCCCTCATCGAGGCCGCCCTGACGATCGACGACCTGACCTGACCTGACCTGGGCTGAGCGAGCCGGGCTGTTTGTGAACAGCGTGTAAACAAGCGTCACAAAGGCGCGGTGCGTCCAAACCGCATCGCCGACCGCCCCGAAGCGCCTATATGACCTCTCATACCGAGAAGCGCTGGGGTTCGCTCATCGGTCGGGCCTCCACGGTCGTCCATTCCCCGTCCGACACCATCCGCCGCGCCTTCGGCGCCTTCATCCGTCTGCTCCCCGAACTCGCCACCTTCGGCGTCGTCGGGCTCATCGCCTTCGTCGTCGACGTGGGCGGCTACAACCTGCTGCGCGCGACGATCATGCCCGACCAGGTGGTCTGGGCGAAGGTCGTGTCGGCGAGCGTGGCGACCCTCGTCGCCTGGATCGGGCACCGGCAGCTGACCTTCCGCACGCGACGCGGACGCGCCGCGCCGCGGGAGTTCGTCCTGTTCGTCCTGGCCAACGCGGGCGGCCTCGCCGTCGCCGCGGCCTGCCTGTTCGTCTCGCACTACGTCCTCGGATTCACCTCGACCCTCGCCGACAACATCGCGGGGAACGTGGTGGGCCTCGCGCTGGGCACGCTGTTCCGCTACGTCACCTACCGCTTCTTCGTCTTCCGAACCCCCCAGGAGGCTCGCGCATGATCGCTCGCCCGCTCACCACCGCGCTCGACACCGACCCCGGACCACTCCTCACCCCCGTCCCCGAAGCCCCCGGATCCGACATCGGCCCGAACCGCGAGATCGTCGACCCCGCCGTCGTCGACACGGCTCAGACCGCCGCAGGATCCATCGACTGGGTCGCCGTCGGCGCCTGGGTCGGGCTCGTGGGCCTCGCGATCGCCCTGAGCGCCGTCGCGCTGTCGACGCTGTGGTGGATGCTCTACGCGTGGCGCTCGCGGGGCACGTACCGCGGCACCGCGTTCTCGCAGGTGCCGCACGAGCCGCGGCACACGTTCACGCTCCTCGTCCCCGGGCGCCACGAAGAGGCCGTCATGGGCCAGACCCTCGACGCGCTCGCCGCGCAGTCCCACCCGAACGTGCAGATCATCGCGATCGTGGGCGACGACGACCCCGGAACCGAGGCGGTGTGCCGCGCGGCGGCGGCGCGGCATCCGGATCTCATCGAGGTCGTCGTCGACGACAGCGTCCCCAAGAACAAGCCGAAAGCGCTCAACAGGGCACTTCCCTACGCGACCGGCCAGGTCGTCGGCGTGTTCGACGCCGAGGACGAGGTGCACCCCGACCTGCTCCGCCACATCGACTCGCGGTTCAGCGAGACCGGCGCGGTCGTCGTGCAGGGCGGCGTGCAGCTCATGAACTTCCGCTCGAGCTGGTGGTCGCTGCGGAACGTGCTGGAGTACTACTTCTGGTTCCGCTCGAGGCTGCACTTCCACGCCGGTGCGCGGTTCATCCCGCTCGGCGGCAACACGGTCTTCGTCATGCGGGACGCGCTCGAGCGCAACGACGGCTGGGACGCGGAGTGCCTCGCCGAGGACTGCGAGCTCGGTGTGCGGCTCTCGAGCCAGGGAGCCCGCGTCGCGGTCGCCTACAGCCCCGAGTACGTCACGAGGGAAGAGACCCCGCCGACGTTCAAGAGCCTGCTCAAGCAGCGGACGCGTTGGAACCAGGGCTTCCTGCAGGTGCTGCGCAAGGGGGAGTGGCGCAAGCTCCCCACCCTGTCGCAGCGCATGTTCGCCCGCTACCTGCTGTCGATGCCGTTCCTGCAGGCGGCGACGGGCATCCTGATCCCGCTGTCGCTCCTGCTGATCTTCTTCGTGAAGGTGCCCACGGCCGTCGCGCTCATCACCTTCCTCCCGCTGATCCCGACGATCGTGACGGTCGCCGTCGAGGTCGCCGGCCTCGGGGAGTTCGGACGCCTGTACGGCGAGAAGGTGCGTGTCAGGGACTACGTCCGGCTCGTCCTCGGGACGATCCCGTTCCAGGTGTTCCTCGCGGTGGCCGCGATGCGCGCCGTCATCCGCGAGGGTCGCGGCGACACGTCATGGGAGAAGACCGAGCACACCAACGCGCACCGCTCCGACGCGGACGCGGAAGCCCCGGCATCCGTGCCCGTCCTCGAGACCGCGGGGGCAGGGCGATGACGACCACGACCAGCCCCGGCGTGCTCGCCGGCATCGGCGAGGGCGTCCGCGCCGCCAACGCGCGGGTCGCCGCGTGGTTCCTCGCCCACCGCGCCGACCTCGCGTGGATCTCGCCCGTGATCCTCGTCGCGGCGGTGGTGTCGTTCGTCAACATCGGCGGTTCGCCGCAGCGCATCGACGACGAGGGCACCTACACCGCGCAGGCCTGGGCGGTCGCGAACCTCGGCGAGCTCGCCCACTACACCTACTGGTACGACCACCCGCCGCTCGGTTGGCTGCAGATCGCCGGCTACGCCCAGGTGACGGGCGCCTTCGCCCGCTGGGACATCGCCGTGCTCGCGGGGCGCGAGGCCTCGATCGTCGCGACGCTGATCGCCGCGATCCTGCTGTGGGCGCTCGCGCGACGGACCGGCATGACGCGTCCGGCGGCATCGGTCGCGGCCCTCATCTTCTCGCTCTCGCCGCTGGCGCTGCAGTTCCACCGCACCGTCTACCTCGACAACTTCGCGGTGCTGTGGCTCGTGCTCGCGTTCTACCTCGCGTCCGAGCGCCGCTCGCAGCTGCTCGCCTTCGCGGGGGCGGCGGTGTCGTTCGGGGTGGCCGTGCTCACGAAGGAGACCTTCCTGCTCGCGCTGCCGTTCCTCATCTGGGTGATGCTGCGCACGTCGCAGCGCGAGACCCGGCGCTACACGCTGTCGGTCGCGACGAGCCTGCTCGTCCTCATCGGCGGCAGCTACCTCGTGCTCGCCGCCGTCAAGGGCGAGCTCTTCGCCGGCCCGGATCGAGTGAGCCTCATGGACGGCGTGCTGTTCCAGCTGGGCACCCGCGAGGGCAGCGGGTCGCCGTTCGACCCCGACTCCCTCATGAGCGCGACGCTCGGCATGTGGTGGCAGCTCGACCCGGTGTTCATCGTCGCGTCGCTGCTGGCGGCGGTGGGTGCCGTGTTCCATCGACGGCTGCGTCCGTACGCCGTTCTGGTGCTGGCGATGACGGCGTTCATGTTCCGCCCCGGTGGCTACCTTCCGGTGCCGTACGTCATCATGCTGATCCCGTTCGGTGCACTCGTGATCGCCGGGGTGGCGGATGCCGCGGTGGCCCGTGCTCGTCGGCGCGGCGCCCGGCGTCGAGGCCTGGCGTTCGGGGTGCTCGCAGTCGCGACCGCGGCCATCGTCGCCGCCGTGCCCCTGTGGGCCGTGCAGCTGCGCGGATTCCTGCTGTCCGACCTCGACGCCCCGATGCGTCAGGCGCAGGCCTGGCTCGGCGACAACGCGTCCCGCGACCAGCGACTGATCGTCGACGACGCGATGTGGGTCGACCTGGTCGAGGCCGGCTGGGATCGCGACAACGTCGTCTGGTACTACAAGCTCGACACCGATCCGGCCGTCCAGGCGATCTCGCCGAACGGATGGCGCGACGCCGACTACGTCATCACGACCGACTCGATGCGGTCGTTCCCCGGGGCGTTCCCCGAGGTGAGCGCCGCCCTCGACAACTCCGTCGTGGTCGCGTCGTTCGGCGAGGGCAATCAGGCCGTCGAGGTGCGCCGCATCGCGGTCGACGGCGCCGATGCGGTGGCCGCCGCCCAGACGGCGGCAGCGGAATCGCAGTCGGCACTGGGCGGAGAACTCGCCGAGAACCCGCTCGTCGCCCTCTCCGGGGACGACCGGGCGCTGCTCACCGACGGGCGCGTCGATGCCCGCGTGATCGCGCTCCTCGGGGCGCTCGCCGGAGGCGGAGAGGTATCCGTCGGCGGGTTCCCGGCGATCGAGGGTGAGGATGCCGGCGCTCGCCGCCAGGTCGCGCTCACCCGGATCGCGGGCGCCCCGGCGGTGGTGGACGGCGCCCCGAGCGCGGACGCCGCTGCCCTGGTCGAGGGTCTCGCAGGCTCCTTCGCACCCGCACAGGTCGCCGTGGAGGGGGACTCCCTCGTCCTCCGCTACGCCGTCTCGCTCTCAGCGCTCTCCTGAGCCATCCGCACCATCCGAACCCCGATCCGGAAGGACACCATGAACAACCGCACGAATTCCCGCATCTCCCGCCGAGCCGTCGTCGCCTTCGTCGCCGCGGCATCCGTCGCCATCGGAGCTCTGGTCGCCGCCCCGGCGTCGGCCGCACCGGGCGACGACGCAGGATGGCTGCGACTGGGTCACCTGTCTCCCGACACGAAGTCGGTCGACGTGCGTGTGGCCGCGCTCCGCGGCGGTTCGACGCTGTTCGAGCTCAAGGGCGTCGGCTATGGCGACGTCTCGACCTACTCCGAGCTCCCGGCAGGCTCGTACACCGTCAGCATGGTGCCCGCGGGGGCGTCCGCCGCCACTGCACCGGTCATCTCGGCGACGGTGCAGATCGCCGACGACACGGCGACGACGGTGGCGGCCTACGGGCCCTCGAAGGACCTCCAGGTCAAGGCGTTCTCGGACGACCTCACCCAGCCCGCCGCGGGCAACGCCCGCATCCGCCTCGTCCAGGCGTCGACCCTCACGTCGCGCGTCGATGTGACGGCATCCACCGGCACGGCCATCGCACGCGGCGCGCGGGCGGGGTCGGCGACGAGCTACGCCGAGATCCCGGCGGGCGACTGGACGCTCGAACTCACCGGCGGTTCGATCGAGGACTCGGCGCAGGTCGCGGTCGCGGCCGGCAGCGTCAGCACGCTGTTCGTCCTCGACACCGCCGACGGCGGTCTCACCATCCTGCCGATCGTCGACTCCGCGTCGGTCGGAAGCGTGCCCGACGGCGGCGTGGCCACCGGCGGCGGATACCTCGCCGCTCCTGAACGCGAGACCGTCCCGCGCACCGCGTGGAGGGCCGTCTGATGCGGCGCGGCGCAGTCCTGGGCATCGCAGCCGCCGGCGTCCTGGCGATCGGGGCGACCGTCGGAGTCGTCGCCGTCGCGTCGCAGCCCGATGCGGACGGCACCGGACCGCCGGATCCCGACGCGACTCCGACCGCATCGGCGTCCACCCAGCCCGCCGACCTCGATGCCGTCGCGTACGCCCAGGCGTTCCTGGACGAGTGGGTCGACGACGACGGCCGCGTCGTGCGGCGGGACGAGGGCGATGACACCGTGAGCGAGGGGCAGGCGTACGGCCTGCTCGCCGCGGTGGTCGCCGACGACGAGGACTCGTTCGACGCCATCTGGCGCTGGACCACCGACGAGCTCGTGCGGCCCGACGGATTGATGGCCTGGCAGTGGGAGGACGGCGCCGTCGTCGACGACGAACCGGCATCGGATGCCGACCTCGACGCGGCGCGCGCCCTCGTCCTCGCGGGCGAGCGCTTCGAGCGGCCGGACTTCACCGAGGCGGGGATCGATCTGAGCGAGGTGATCCTCGATCGGCTCACCGCGCAGACGTCGTACGGGCGGATCCTCCTGCCCGGTCTGTGGGCGGCCGACCGCAGCCCGCTGCCCTACAACCCGAGCTACGCGTCGCCGGCGGCGTTCGACGTCCTCGCGGCGGCGACGGGCGATGCGCGCTGGGACGAGCTGACCACGGGCAGCAGGGCCGTCACCACGGCGATCCTCGATGCGACCGATCTGCCGCCGGACTGGGCCCAGATCCAGGCCGACGGACGCATCGAGCCGATGCCGGGTCCCTTCGGAACGGGGGACCCGGTGCAGTACGGCTTCGATGCGCCCCGTCTGGTGCTGCGGTACGCCGAATCGTGCGACCCCGCCGATGTCGAGCTGGCGGCATCCGTGCTTCCCGCGCTCTCGTACCAGGAGGAGCCCGCCGCACGTCTCGACCTCGGCGGCGGAGCGCTGTCGGAGGAGCGCAGTGCACTGGGGATCGCGGCGCGAGGCGCAGCCGAGATCTCGGGCGGAGACGACGAGCGTGCGCGCGACGACCTCGCCCGTGCCTCCGCTCTCGGCTCCGAGTTCCCCACGTACTACGGCCACGCGTGGATCGCGCTGTCCTCGGCGATGCTCGCCGATTCCGCCCTCGGCGGATGCCCGCCCCTGGAGCAGGCGCGATGAGGCGACGACCGCTTCCCCCGCGCGTCGCTCCGCGTCGCATCCGCCCCTTCTGAAGGAGACCCCGTGCTCGAAACGCTCGTCATCATCCCCACCTACAACGAGATCGCGAACCTCAAGTCGATCGTCCGCCGCGTTCTGGCCGCCAACGACCACACCGACATCCTGATCGTGGACGATGCCTCGCCCGATGGGACGGGCGAGCTCGCCGACGCCCTCGCGCTCCTGCATCCCGAGGTCAGCGTGCTCCACCGCGCCACGAAGGACGGCCTCGGCGGCGCGTATCTCGCCGGCTTCGCATGGGGGCTCGAGCGCGGGTACTGGGCGCTGGTCGAGATGGATGCCGACGGATCGCATCGTCCCGAGGACCTGCCGCGCATGGTGGAGCAGCTCGTCGACCACGACCTGGTGCTCGGCTCGCGCTGGGTGCCGGGAGGGAAGGTCGTCAACTGGCCGCGTCGCAGACTCCTGCTCAGCAGGGGAGGCAACGCCTACACGCGCATCGCGCTGGCGATCGACGTGCGCGACGCCACGGGCGGCTACCGCGTCTTCAGCGCGCGGGCGCTGCAGCGGATCGACCTGTCGCGCGTGAGCTCGCAGGGCTACTGCTTCCAGGTGGATCTGCTCTGGCGCGCGCTCAGGCAGGGACTCCGCGTGGTCGAAGTGCCGATCACGTTCGTCGAACGAGAGCACGGCGAGTCGAAGATGAGCGGTTCGATCGTGGTGGAGTCGCTGCTGCGCGTGACGGTGTGGGGAGTGCGTCGCCGCCTGGCGGAGCTCGGCGAGCTGCTGCGCTTCCGGCGCCGGCTGCCCTCGGTGCGAAGCCTCTCGCACCGAGTGCTGCCTCGCTGAGCGGACGAGGTCGCCCGGGTCAGCCGATGGACTCCGCGGCGGCGTGGATCGCGTCGATGGTCGCCTGCGGGTGCGACACCATCGACACGTGCGACGCCTCGACCTCGGTCACGGTCGACCCGGCACGCTCCGCCATCCGGCGCTTGGTGTCGATCGGGATGACCTTGTCCTCGGTGCCGAGCACGGCCCAGCTGGGGATCGACTTCCATGCCGCCGGTCCCGACGGGGTCACGTTCGCGACGATGGACGCCGGGCGCTGCGTCGCCGCGATGAGGAGGCGCTCCTTCTCGGGCAGGTCCTGCGCGAAGGATTCATGGACGACCTCCGGCTTGAGCCACGCGTCCGCCGCGCCCTCGGGCGCTCCGGGGTAGCCCGCCAGGTCGAGCACCGTCGTGGGGTCGGCGACCGCCAGTGCCGAACCGGAGCCCTCGAGGATGCCGAGGACCGTCTCGCCCTCTTCGGGGATGAACGCGTCGACGTAGACCAGCGCGCGCACGTCGCCGGCGAGTCCCGCGTTCGTGATGACCGCGCCGCCGTACGAATGCCCGACGAGGACGACGGGCCCGCTGGTGCGCTGCGCGAGGAACGACGCGATGTACGCGGAGTCGCCGGTGAGGCCTCGCAGCTCGTTCGGCGGGGCGAGGACGGTGAATCCCTCGGCCTGCAGGGTGGGGATGACGGCGTTCCAACTCGAGGAGTCGGCCCAGGCGCCGTGGACGAGGACGATGGTGGGCTTGCTGCTGTCTGGCATATCGGCTTCCGATCATCGGCGCCGCGGGGCGCGGGCGACGCTGCCAATGGGGGGATGCGCCTTCGACGCCCGACGCACTGGTCACGATAGGGGCGAACGCGCCGCCGCGCCAGGGGTCTGTCGACGGCCCGCGCCGGACGCGATGCGGGCGTCCGGGGCGGGCTCGGGTGGAGGTCCGCCGACTACCGGTTCTTGACCCTCGAGACGGCCTCGGTCTCGGCCGCACGGCTGTTCGCCGACTTCTTGTCGGCCTTGGCGGTGCGCTTCTCCTTCAGAGTCTTGGCGGGCGCGGTCTTGCCTTGCTTGCGCGTGGATTTCTCACCCATGGACGTGCTCCTCTGAGAGCCACGGTGACCCTGTGTCCGTGAGGCTACAGCGGCGCGCCCCGATCACAGCATCAGCGCGATGTCCGGGCAGTGGGGCGACGGGTCAGGCGAACCAGTCCGGCTCGTCGAAGGGCCGTCCGATGGCCGCTTCGATCGCGGCGATCGAGGTTCCCGATCCGATCGCCGCGAAGACCGCGGCGTCGAGCGCCTGGATCGCGTGCTCGATCGCGAGGTCGGCGAAGGAGCCGACATCCGCCGCCCACGGTCGCGGGCTCGCGTCGAAACCCCCGTCCAGGGCGTCGACGGCGCCGGCGAGAAGGACCACGATCTCGAGCATCGGGTCCGCGAGAGGCGGTCTCACGCGACCGACAGACGCGATGAGAACGCGCTGATCCGATGACGGATGGTGTCGAACGCGGAGTCGAAAGCCTCGGCGGTGCCCTTCGCCGCCGGGTCGGGGATCGACCAGTGAAGATCGTCACGGCTGTCGAGTCGCTCGTGCGCGTCGTCGCAGACGGTGATCACCAGATCCCCGTCGGCCCTCACCTCGTCGATGTGTCGGGGGCGGCGGGCGGTGTCGATGCGCAGCCCGTGGCGTGAGGCCGATGCGGCGGCGCCGGGATTGACCGCGGCGCCGGGCCGTGTCCCGGCGGATGCTGCGGGGACGGGGCTCGAATCGCGCCAGATCACCTCAGCCAGCTGCGAGCGGGCGGAGTTCGCCGTGCAGACGAAGAGCACCCGCGTGGGGATCTCGACACTCGCGGGGGCGAGCGTGTCGAAGACCTCTGCGCGCAGCCCGATGTAGCTTCGGCGCCGATCGAACTCCGACCTCCAGCGCGTGATGATGTGGGCGGATTCCAGCGTGCGCAGGTGGTGGGCGACGAGGTTCGATCGCAGATCGAGCGCGTCGCCGATCTCGGATGACGACAGATCCCCCAGGGTGAGCAGGTCCACGATCCGCAGGCGCGTCTGATCCGCCAGGGCGGCGAAGATCGCCACGCGTCGCTCGAGCTCGCTCATCCACTCATCCATATCACGTCCATCCAGGTAGGTCCATGGATGTTGACTCAGTACCTGTTGAGTCTATGGTTGCCTGTCGGGGGCGGCGTCCGCGGTCCTCAGGGAGGTACGTCATGGGAATCGGAAGCGGCATCGCGCTCTTCGTCATCGGAGCGATCCTGGCCTTCGCGGTCAACATCGACACCGGTGGCTATGTCGACCTCGACCTGATCGGCTACATCCTGATGGGCGCCGGGGTCGTGGTGTTCCTCATCAGCCTCGTGCTGATGCTCCGTCGTCGACAGACCGAGACGGTGGCGCGGACGTCCGTCGACCCGGGCACGGGGGAGCGCGTCACGCGGCGCAGCATCCGTGACAATGACCCCATCGCCTGACCAGGGGAGCACGCGGCCGCTCGCCGGCGGCACCGAGCCGTCTTCGGCGTCGTCCGAGGCGCCGGACGCGAGGCGCGCGGTCGCGCTGATCGTCGGGATCGCAGCGGCAGTCGCCTTCGTCACCCTCCGCCTCGTCGTGGCGCTCGGCGACCACGATCCCCTCGCCGCCGACCTGTGGTGGCACGACCTGATGGTGGCGACATCCAGCGCGCCGCTGGTCTTCGTCGCCTGGATTCCCGCGATCGTGGGCGGCACGATCGGAATGATCGTCGTCGGTCTCCTCCTGATCGCGGTGTTCCTCTGGCGCAGACGTCGGTGGGATGCGGCCACTCTGGCCATCGCGATGGTCGTCGTCGTGGCGATCGGAGCACCGATGGCGGCCGTCATCGCCCGGTCGCGTCCAGCGGACTCGCTCGCGGAACGGATGGCCACGTCGTTCCCCTCCGGTCACACCGCCGTGGCGACGACCGTGGCCGTCGTCCTGGCTCTCCTCCTCCGCCGCGGATGGGTGTGGGTCGCCGGCGTCGTGTGGGTGCTGCTCATGATGTGGAGCCGCACCTATCTCCAGGCGCACTGGTTGAGCGATGTCGTCGCCGGCTTCCTGGAGGGGATCGCCGTCGCGACGCTGGTCTGGGTCGCCGTGGAGGCCGTCCGCGACCGACGGGCCTCCCGGTCCGTGAGCAACAGCACCGCCCTCGAATCCCCGACAGAAGGGCCCTCCCGCTCATGACCTCGAACAACCCGGCTCAGTCGACGGCACGAGCCGCGCAGGACTCTTCCGTCCTGCGGATCGCCGCGCGCATCGGATACATCGTGCTCGGCGTCCTGCACATCCTCATCGGTGTCATCGCCATCTCCATCGCCACGGGCGGCGGCGGTACGGCCGACCAGAGCGGCGCGATGGAGGAGATCCAGCAGTCTCCTGCGGGTGTCGCGCTGCTGTGGGTCATCGTGCTCGGCCTGCTGGCCCTGACCGTCTGGCAGATCGCGCAGGCGCTGGTGGAGCGCGATCCCGATGCGAAGAAGCGATGGGCGCACCGCGCGAAGTTCGTCGGCACCGCGGCCGCGTACGTGGCGATCGCCGGCACGGCGCTCGTCTACGCACTCGGCGGACGCTCCGAATCGTCGGACTCCTCCCAGTCGCTGAGTGCTCAGCTGATGTCCGTGCCCGCGGGCGTCATCCTCCTCGTGATCCTCGGTCTCGTCGTGGCTGCTATCGGGATCGCCTTCATCGTCCGCGGGATCGCCCGGGCGTTCGAGAAGCATCTCGATCTCCCGTCCGGCGCCGCGAAGAAGGGCATCGTGGGGTTCGGCGTCGTCGGCTACATCGCGAAGGGCATCGCCGTCGCGGTGGCGGGGGTGCTCTTCGTCGTCGCGGCGATCACCCACGACCCCGAGACGGCGGGCGGACTGGATGCCGCGCTCCGCGCTCTCGCCGGTCTGCCGTTCGGCGCGATCATCCTGTGGATCGTCGGCGCGGGTCTCGTCCTCTACGGGCTCTTCTGCTTCGCCCGTGCACGATACGCCCGGATGTGACGCGGGGCGTCCGCGTGGCGGCTTCGCGACCCCTCGGGCGGCCGTTCAGGAGGCGACGAAGAGCTGCGAGACCCGGTCCAGTGCGCCCGGGACGAGCGTGAAGTACGCCCAGGTACCGCGCTTGGAACGGGTGAGGAACCCCGCCTTCGTGAGCACCTTCAAGTGGTGCGAAACCGTCGGCTGGCTCAGACCCACGGGCTCGATGAGATCGCACACGCAGGCTTCGGCGTTCTCGGATGCCGCGACGATCGACAGCAGACGCAGCCGAGCCGGATCAGCAAGCGCCTTCATCGTCGCCGCGAGATGCTCTGCTTCGTCGGCTGAGATCGGCTCGTGCACCAGGGGAGTGCGGCAGGCGACCGCGGACACGTCGGTGAGATCGAGCATCGTGGTCATGCATCGACAGTAGTCGATATTGACAGTCGTCGATAGAGGCGGCAGACTCGGGCATCGACGTTCATCGATATCTTCCGGAGGTCGCCGTGACCCTGCTCGATCTGACACCCCGCGTCTCCGAGGCGAGCCGTCTCTCGACGCTGCCGGTGGCGATCATCGGCGCGGGGCCGATCGGTCTCGCCGCCGCGGCGAACCTGTTGGAATGCGGGATCGACTTCGTGATCTTCGAGGCCGGGCACAAGGTCGCGGCGAATGTCTCCGCCTGGGGTCACACGCGCCTGTTCTCTCCCTGGAAGCATCTGGTGGACGCGGCGTCGAGACGGCTTCTCGAGCCGCGCGGCTGGGTTCTCCCCGACCCGGAGCGTGCACCGACCGGTGCGGAACTGGTCGAACGGTACGTCGCTCCGCTCGCGGCTGTCGATGAGATCGCGTCGCGGCTGCGGACGAGCGCCGAGGTCCTCCGCGTCAGCAGGGAGGGGATGGACCGGACCCGCTCCGCGGCGCGCGCGGCGACCCCGTTCATCGTGCGTGTGAGAAGCGCGAACGGAGCGGTCGAAGACGTCGCCGCGCGCGCGGTGATCGATGCATCCGGTACATATCGATCCCCGAACTCGCTGTCTTCGAGCGGACTCGAGCTTCTCGGCATGTCCGACATCGCGGACAGGGTGACTCCCGCGCTGCCGGATGTCCTCGGCAGAGATCGTGCGCTGTTCGCCGGGCGACACGTGACGGTGGTGGGCGCGGGGCATTCGGCGGCGAACACCCTGCTGGCGCTGGTCGAGCTCGCCCGCGACGAACCGGACACGACGGTCACCTGGCTCATCCGCAACAGCCGGGCAGCGCGGGTCTCCTCCTCGCCGGACGATGAGCTGGTCGGACGAGCGAGCCTCGGCGCTCGTGTCGATCGCGCCGTTGCGCGCGGCGACATCACGCTGGTGGATCGGTTCGAGATCGTCCGCGCCGCACGCACGACCGACGGGGTCGAGCTCGTCGGGCGACGTCTGGACGAGCCGGTAAGCCACCGAACACACGTCGTGGTGAACGCCACCGGGTTCCGCCCCGACCTCGACATGCTGCGCGAGATCCGGCTCGACCTGGACGAGATCGTCGAAGCACCTCGGCGCCTCGCTCCGCTGATCGACCCGAACGTGCACTCCTGCGGCACGGTCGAACCTCACGGGTTCCGTGAGCTCGCGCATCCGGAGCACGGCTTCTTCGTCGTCGGAATGAAGTCGTACGGTCGGGCACCGACGTTCCTTCTCGCGACCGGATACGAGCAGGTCCGATCCGTCGCCGCGTGGCTCGCCGGTGACATGGCATCCGCCTCGCAGGTGGCGCTCGTCCTCCCCGCGACCGGAGTCTGCTCGACCGATGCCGGCGCAAGCGGGTGCTGCTGATGACGGCGCTGCGCGCGATGGAACGCGGGGACTGGCCCGCCGTCGAGAGGATCTACGCCCAGGGGATCGACGACGGCGAGGCGACCTTCGAGACCGCCACCCCTGCGTGGGACGCTTTCGACACCGCGAGGCTTCCGTATGCGCGACTGGTCGCGCTCGACTCGGCTGGGGCTGTCGTGGGATGGGTTGCGGCATCCGCGGTCTCGTCGCGCCCCGCGTATCGGGGCGTCGTCGAGCATTCGGTCTATGTCGACCGCAGCGCACGCGGCCGTGGCGTCGGCCGGCTGCTCCTCGAGGCGTTCATCTCCGCAGCCGAGGCGGAGGGCGCGTGGACCATCCAGTCGAGCATCTTCCCCGACAATACGGCCAGCGTGAGGCTGCACGAATCCTGCGGATTCCGCGTCGTCGGACGACGGGAGCGCATCGCGCGGGTCGGCGTCGGGATCATGGCCGGAACCTGGCGTGACACTCTGCTGATCGAACGGCGCAGCTTCTCGACGGGGATCGAGTGAGCGTGGGCGACTCGATGGTGCACAAGCCGACCGTCCTTTTCGTCTGCGTCCACAATGCGGGGCGCTCGCAGATGGCCGCGGGGTACCTCCGCGCGTTCGCGGGCGACGGCGTCGACGTCCTCTCCGCCGGATCCGCGCCGAAGGACTCGATCAACCCGGTCGCGGTCCAGGCGATGGCAGAAGAAGGCATCGACATCGCCGCGCAGTCGCCCAGAGTTCTCACGGTCGACGCGGTCCGCGAGTCGGACGTCGTCATCACGATGGGATGCGGTGACGCGTGCCCGATCTTCCCCGGCAAGCGCTATGAGGACTGGGAGCTCGACGATCCCGCCGGGCAGGGGATCGGCGCCGTCCGAGTGATCCGCGACGAGATCCGTGCCAGGGTCGAGGCGCTCCTCGCTGAGCTCGCTGCCGCCTGATCGGCGAAGGCCGTCATGCGCAGCACGGGGGTTGATCGGCACGAGCGATGTCGAAATGATGAAGGGCGTTCGCGCGTGCGGTCGATCGAGGGCCACGTTCGCGAGTCCCGGATCTCCGCATCGGCGGGGGCCTGCAATGTCTGAAAGGCGGCAGGATGTCGAAAGAAGAGAAGGCACGCGACGGCGCGCAGGCGGTCGTTCCTGATGATGAGATCCTCGACGTCGCGCTCGTGCAGGCACGCGGCGCCGCGACATCCGGCATCCTCGGAGCCGTCGTCGGTATGAGCGGCAATCGCGGCGCCGCGTGGGGATTCGCCGGCGCCGCGATCGGTCAGCGCATCAACGCGTCGTCGAAAGGCGTCTACCCCACGTACGTGCTGGCGGTGTCGGCGACGAAGCTCTATGTCCTCGGCCGTCACAAGTCAGGCTCGGTGGGTGGCTGGAAGAAGCTCGAGCCGGTCGCGCAGATCGATCGGACCAACCTCGCGGTGGCCCGTCAGCGGCACGGAACGGTTTCCGCGCTCGAACTCACCGATACGTCCACGGGCTCGACGCTCGAGTTCGAGCCGCAGCACATCGGCGGACTCGGCCTCAAGGACCTGCTGGCGTCTCTCGGCGAGTGACGCCAGGTTCGTGCGCGGCCGGAGACCACGGATGCCCCGCGACAGGGGTGACCGATGTCGCGAGGCATCTCAGTGGCGGAGGATAGGGGATTCGAACCCCTGAGAGCTTTCACTCAACACGCTTTCCAAGCGTGCGCCATAGGCCACTAGGCGAATCCTCCATGGCCCGAGGGCCGCCGACCATCCTACCGTGCCTCGGCGGTGCTCACCGCGCGCGGGCCCCGGACGACCCGCCAGAGGCGTAGACGCTCCCCGGGCGCACGATCAGCGACCGCGGCGCGACCACCGCGAGCACCCGACGGGCCGGGGTGACGGCGGCCAGGAGCGCCGCGCGCACGGCGACGGCGGCATCCGTCACCTCATCGCCGTGCCAGTACCCGGCGACCCGCGCGGGCGCATAGCTCGCGCGTTCGATGGCCTTCACGAGGGTCTCTGTCGCATCGGGCGGGGCTCCGTGCTCGGCGACGATGCGCGCCGCGAACGCGCGCGGCGACTCGCTCGGCGGCACGGCGACGCCGACGTCGATCGCGGCATCCTGCACGGTGAGCCACGCTGCGGCCGAGTCGCCCGACCGCGCGGCAGCCAGCAGCTGCCGTCGACGGACCTCGCGCACGATCCCCGGGATCGACAGGAGCAGCAGGATGCCGAGCACCGCCGACACCCCCGGGAGCGGGTTCACACGACTCGTCACCGACCCGGAGGGCGTGTCGCCGTCGGCGTCGCGCAGTTCGTCCGGGTCGGCCGTCGCGGTCGGCGCCGCTGAGGTCGACGGTCGGGCGGACGGCTCGCGCGGGTCGGTGGGGTCCCGGGGCGCGGACGCCTCGGGAACGAACGCGGTGGGTGTCCCGAGCCCGTTCGTCGGCTCGAACCCGATCCAGCCGATGCCCTCGAAGTACACTTCGGGCCACGCGTGCAGGAGCGAGCTCGGCACGCTGTAGACGGTCTGCTCCTCGATCCGATCCTGCGTCGCGACGCCCGGGAGATAGCCGACGACGATGCGGCTCGGCATGTCGAGCGTGCGCGCCATGAGCGCGAACGCCGACGCGAAGTGGATGCAGTAGCCGCTGCGCTCCTCGAGGAAGGACGCCACGGCCTCGACGCCGGTCCCGTCGAACCCGTCCTCGACCGGGGCGCTCAGCGAATAGCTGAACTCGCCGCTGCGGAACCACCGCTGGAGCGCCACGAGCGCGTCGTAGTCGTTGCTCGTGGAGGCCGTGACCTCGGCGGCGAGCTCGCCCACGACGACGGGGAGGTCTTCGGGGATGGCCTTGGCCTCGTCGAAGACGTTCTCGCTGTTCGCCTCGCTGCCGCGGATCTGCTCGAGCGTGGGTCGCGGCACGGAGGCCACCACCTCGTAGCTCTGGCCCTGCGTGGATCCGTCCTGCGACACGACCGTGCGGTTGTAGGGCACTCCGGCCCACTCGCCCTCGAGGCCGGTCACCTCGACCGCGGGGAACGGGATCGGCGCCCACACCGAGGCGAGGTTGACGATCTCGACGGTCGTGCGCGTATCGGTCATGCGGATGTCGTCGGCGATTCCGAGCGCCCCGAGACCGGCTTCGCTCTCGAGCGGCACGGTGCGCACGCGGTCGGGCAGCCAGACGTCGCCGTCGAACCGGGTCAGCGTCGTCGCGCGGAGGTAGGGGATGTCGGATGCGGTGCTCCTCACCCGCATCACCTCGATCTCGTCCGGCCGCCGCAGATCGTCGCCCAGCTGCAGGCTCGCGTCGATACCGGGGCCGCCGACGCCTCCGCCGCCCGCCCGCACCTGCGGGTCGGGCAGCACCGGTGCCGCGACGAGCGTCACGATCACCGCGATCGCTGCGATGCCCACTGCCGTGGCGGGGACGCCTGCCGAACGCTCCGCCGCCCGCGCATCCGCGGGCTCGCGCGAGCGCGTCTCGGCGCGGAGGAGGAAGAGGACCGCGGCGGCGAGCAGGACGAAGGCCATGACGTCGGTGCCGCTCGGCACCGCGATGGCGGGGATGAGCGAGACGGCGATGATGCCGATGGATGCCAGGAGCGGCATACGAGCGGTCAGCACGACGTGATCGACGATGATCGCGAGCAGTCCGAACGAGCCGACGATGAGGAATCCCAGTGCCGGGGTGGCCTCGAGCGGCGCCGCACCGACGGTGATCTCGTCGAACGCGGCCTGGATGACCCGGGGGACGAGGGGGATCGTGTCGAGGGTGGGTACGACCCACAGCAGGGCGGACTCCCGGAGGAAGACGACCGTCATGAAGACGATCCACAGCACCGCCTCGACGAGGGTGACCGCGACGGCCGGAAGCCCGCGCCGGCGCGCCGCGTAGCCGGCGCCCAGGAGGAGCACGGCGAGAGCCACCGCGCCCAGCACCCAGGGCCCGGCCTGCACCATGGGCAGGACGGGCAGGAGCGCGGCCACCAGTGCCCCCAGAAGAGCGCTCGTCACGAGCAGATCGCCGCGCTTGGCCCCGCTCATCCGCTCAGACGACATGGCTCGCCCGTCCGACCGTCGCGCCCCACACTTCGGCGAAATCGCCCTCCGGTGCGACCGCCGACGCCCGCCACCCTGCATCGACGGCACGGTCGAGCGCGTCCCCGATGGGCGAGACAGCGAACAGCAGAGGCAGTGTGCTGTGGTGTGCGACTGGCGCGATGGCGTCCGCGTCGGCCGGATCGAATCGGCCGACGATCAGCACGACCGGCCCGGTCATGACCCCGGCGAACAGACGGAGGAGCTTCGGGAGGTGGTCGTCGCGACGCGCGGTGAGCGTCGCGGCGTAGCTGAGGAGCCGCTCGACCTCGAGCATGTCTCCGCCGTCGATGCGCTCGGCGAGCACCGTGCCGTCGCTGTCGAGGACCTCGACCGCGTACCCGTCGTGCACGAGACGGGACACGACTGAGACGCATGCCGAGACTGCGGTTTCGAAACCGGGATCCGCTCCCGGCGCGGTCAGCGCCTCGACGGTCCAGCGCAGGGCGCTGCGATCGAGGACGACGCTCGCTTCGGGTGTGGACTCCTGCTCCTCCTGACGCACCATGAGCTCGTCGCGATGCGCCGTCGCCCGCCAGTGGATGCGGCGCATCGAATCGCCCGGCGCGTACGGCCGCGCGACGAGGTTGTCGGCACCCTGACCGAGCTGGTTCGTCGTCGCGTGCAGCGTGCCGCCCGCTTCGCCGGCGTAGTCGGCGAGCAGTGGAAGCTCCACGACCGCGGGCGCCACTGTCACGGGCGTGCGCTCGCGGAAGACCGTGACCCGACGCGCGAGGCCGAACGGGTCGGTCGCACGCACCGAGAGGGGGCCGATCGAGTGCACGCCGCGGCGTGTTCCGGTGACCGAGTACGTCAGGCGGACGGTCCGCCCGCCGCCGAGTGCCCCGCTGCGAAGGCCCGAGCCCAGCGCGGGGAACGAGCCGGCCGCCGTGCCGCGAAGGCCTTTGGGGAGCGTCTCGCGCCACGTGCCTGCGGTGGTCGGAACGGCCGTGCGCACGCCGACCTGCAGGTCCACCTCGCTCTCGCGGCCGACCGTGACCACATCGGGATGGAGCGACCGCGTGACGGACTCGATGCGGCGGGTGACGTGCAGCGACGCGACGCTGACGGCGAGGACGACCACCAGCAGGATGCCGAAGTACTGCAGCTCCACGACCCCCAACTCGTTCGAGAGCACGAAGCACGCGATCGCGAGCACGAGAGCGCCGGTTCCGCGGAAGGTCAGCGGCCACAGTCGTCTCATCGGCGCGCCCGGTCGTTCACTGCCGCGCGGCGATCGGCACGCGCACGCCCGCCGCGATGCGGTCGAGGATCGCGGCGATCGCGTCGGCGGCGCTGCGCGCCCGCGCTCCGCCCGCGGAGCGCGTCGGGATGAGACGGTGTGCGAACACCGGGGCCAGGAGAGCGGTGATGTCGTCGGGGATCACGAAGCCGCGACCGTCGAGCGCCGCCCACCCCTTCGCCGCGCGCACCAGCTGCAGCGTGGCGCGCGGGCTCGCGCCCAGTCGCAGGTCGGCGTGCTCACGGGTCGCCCGCGAGAGCGCGACGGCGTAGTCCTCGATGGCGGGCGCGACGTGCACCGAGCGCGCCCAGGCGACGAGGCCGGTGACCTCGGCGCTCGTGGCGACGGGCACGAGCGCCTCGAGCGGATTGACCGTGTCGCGCTGGCGGAGCATGAGCGCCTCGGACGCGGCGTCGGGGTAGCCCATCGAGATCCGCATCATGAAGCGGTCGCGCTGAGCTTCGGGAAGCGCGTACGTGCCCTCCATCTCGAGCGGGTTCTGCGTCGCGACGACGAGGAACGGGTCGGGCACGAAGTGCGTACGCCCGTCGACGGTGACCTGGCGCTCCTCCATCGCCTCCAGCAGCGCCGACTGCGTCTTGGGCGACGAGCGGTTGATCTCGTCCGCGATCACGATGTTGGCGAAGATCGCCCCCTGCTTGAACTCGAACTCGCGTTCGACGGGGTTGAAGACGCTGACGCCCGTCACGTCGCCGGGCAGAAGATCGGGAGTGAACTGGATGCGACGCACGGTCGCGTCGACGGATGCCGCGAGCGCCCGCGCGAGCATGGTCTTGCCCACGCCCGGCA
>JBEVLS010000078.1:0-8000 GCA_040509015.1 Microbacterium sp. | reverse complement strand
GGTGCGTTGTCGGGATCGACGGCCTTGAGCATGTCCTCCTCGACGCCGTTGTCGGCCTCGAGCTGATCCTCGGTCACCTCGTCGCCGCCCGTCGGGGCGCCTTCTTCGATCGGCTGGTCTTCTGCACGGCGTTCGTCATCCATGCTCCGACGGTAGGCCGGATCGCTCCCGTGACACAGGGGCTTGACGTGGGTGATCAGCTCGACCGCGTCGAGGCGCGCACGACGAGCTCGGGTGGGAACACCGTCTGACGGGGGATGCTGTCGGGATCGGCCGCCTCCTCCATCAGGATGCGCAGCGCGGTGCGCCCGATCATGCGACTCGGCTGGCGGATCGACGACAGCGGCACGGCGGCGGCTCCGGCGAACGGGATGTCGTCGAACCCGATGATCGCGATGTCGTCCGGCACGCCCGCGCGCCCGTCCACGACGATGGCCTGCAGCAGGCCGAGTGCGAGCAGGTCGTTGGGGGCGAAGATCGCGTCCGGCCAGTCGCGTCGCGGCCTGGCGAGGATGCGCGCGCCGGCGGCGGTGCCTTCGTCCACGGTCATCGCGGAGGTCGCGACCACCTCGAGGTCGACGTGGTCGCCCGCGTTCTCCGCGGCGGCGCGGGCGCCGGCGAGTCGATCGGTCACCTGCCGCATGTCGAACGGCCCTCCGACGAACGCGATCCGTCGGCGACCCGTCGCGATGAGGTGCTCGACGGCGAGACGCCCTCCCGCCACGCTGTCGACCGAGACGGAGGAGAACTTCTGGTCACCGCTGAAGCGGTCGACCAGGACCGCGGGGATGCCGCCGGCACGAAGGCTCTGAAGGCGCGGCGTGACATCGCCGTACGGGGCGATCAGGAGTCCGCGCACCTGCTGCTCCTGGAAGAGGTCGAGGTACAGTCGCTCGCGCTTCACGTCCTCGTCGGTGTTGCCGTAGAGGATCGCGATGCCGGTCTTCGACGCCTCGTCCTCGGCGCCGCGCACCACATCGGTGTAGAACGGGTTCTGTCCGTTGAGCACCACGAAGCCGACGGTCGAGGACACGCCGGCGCGGAGCTTGCGGGCCGCTTCGTTGCGGACGTAGCCGAGCTCCTCGATCGCCTGCATGACGCGTTCGACGGAATCGGCCGAGACCTCGTCGGGCCGATTGAGGACGTTCGACACCGTGCCGACGGAGACGCCCGCACGCTGCGCGACGTCCCGAATGCTGACCGCCACGGCATCCCCATCCTTCCTTGGATCACGATTCGGTCACTGTCGCCTGACGACTTGACCGCCACTGTCGGTCTCCATAGAGTAGCCTGAAATCGATCTGAATCGATTCAGACACTTTCAAATGCTCGCTGACGCGGGCAGGACCTCAACGAGGAGGAGTGGCCGTGGCCCTCGACGCCGATCCGCAGACAGCTCAGCACGCCCTCGTGCTGTCGCGTGTCGTGAAATCCTTCGGCGCTGTCGTCGCACTCAGATCGGGCAGCCTGACCCTCGACCGCGGATCGATCCACGCACTCATCGGCGAGAACGGCGCGGGCAAGTCCACCCTCGTCAAGATCATCGCCGGTCTCTACCGTCGCGACTCGGGCGAGTTCCTCCTCGACGGCGAATCGGTCGACTTCACCAGCACCGCTCAGTCCAAGGCCGCCGGCATCGCGGTGATCTACCAGGAGCCCACGCTCTTCCCCGACCTCTCGGTGACCGAGAACATCTTCATGGGCCGCCAGCCGACCAACAGGGTCGGCCGCATCGACCGCAAGGCGATGCGTCAGGAGGCGACCGAGATCTTCCAGCGGCTGGGCGTCGGACTCGACCCCGACCGTGTCACCGAGGGCCTGTCGATCGCGGATCAGCAGATCATCGAGATCGCGAAGGCGATCTCGCTCGATGCGCGCGTCCTCATCATGGACGAGCCGACCGCGGCGCTGTCGGGCGTCGAGGTCGAGCGTCTGTTCGCCGTCGCGCGCAGCCTGCGCGACGAGGGCCGTGCGCTGCTGTTCATCTCGCACCGCTTCGACGAGGTGTTCGCGCTCTGCGACACCGTCACCGTGATGCGCGACGGCTCGTACGTCGACACCACGCCGATCGTCGACACGAGCGTCGACGAGCTCGTGCGCCAGATGGTGGGCCGCGACGTCACCGAGCTCTTCCCGAAGCTGCCCGCCGAGATCGGCGGGGTCGTGCTGGAGGTCGACGGACTGACCCGCAAGGGCGTCTTCAACGACATCTCGTTCACCCTCCGCGCGGGCGAGATCGTCGGGCTCGCCGGACTCGTCGGAGCAGGCCGGAGCGAGGTCGCGCGCGCGATCTTCGGCGTCGACCCCTACGAGAGCGGCACGGTCACCCTGCACGGGGCGGTGCTGCCCAAGGGCGACCCGAAGAAGTCGACCGAGCGCGGTGTCGCGCTCGTGCCCGAAGACCGCCGCAAGCAGGGCCTGGTGCTCGAAGACGGCGTCTCGCGCAACATCACACTCGCGATCCGCTCGAAGCTGTCGAAGTGGGGCCTCATCTGGAACGGCCTCGAGAACAGGGCCGCCGAGGTCTGGGCGAGCCGTCTCGAGGTGAAGACGGCGGCACTGGATGCCGAGACCGGCACCCTCTCAGGCGGAAACCAGCAGAAGGTGGTCATCGGCAAGTGGCTCGCGACCGAGCCCACGGTGCTCATCGTCGACGAGCCCACTCGCGGAATCGACGTCGGCACGAAGTCCGAAGTGCACCGCCTTCTCAGCGAACTCGCCCAACAGGGGCTCGCGATCCTCATGATCTCGTCCGAACTTCCGGAGGTGCTCGGCATGGCCGACCGTGTCCTGGTCATGCGGGAGGGGCGCCTCACCGGCGAGTTCCCCCGCGCCGAAGCCACGCCCGAAGCCGTCATGTACGCCGCGACGGCGGATGCGGAGCCGGCCCGATGACCTCCACCGTCACTCCCGTCGCCCCGGGTTCGAGCCGCGCGGTGCGCATCGTCCGCAGCATCGCCACGACCCGCGAGACCGGCATCGCCCTGGCCCTGGTGCTGGTCATCGTCGCCGCCACGGCGGCGAACCCCACGTTCCTCTTCTCGAACGACGGCTTCCGCGACCTGCTCCTCACCCCGTCGCTGCTGCTCCTGGTCGCCGTGGGGCAGGCGATCGTCATCATCACTCGCAACGTCGACCTCTCGGTCGGCTCGATCGTGGGTCTCACGGCGTACCTGACGGGTCGGCTCTTCATCGACTTCGAAGGCATCCCGGTCATCGTCGTGTTCATCGCGGGCGTCGTGCTCGGCGGTCTGCTCGGCGCGATCAACGGCCTGCTCGTGGCCTGGGCGAAGGTGCCGGCACTCGTCATCACGCTCGGCACGATGTACATCTACCGCGGGATCAACGTCGCCTGGACCGGCTCCGACCGCATCAACGCCTCCGACCTGCCACGCGACTTCCGTGGCCTCGGCACGGACCAGCTGCTCGGCATCCCGATCCTCACGATCATCGCCGTCGTCGTCCTGATCGCCGCCGCGTGGTACCTGCGCAACATCCGCGGCGGTCGCGAGTTCTACGCGATCGGCTCCGATCCCGCTGCGGCGCACCTCTACGGCCTGAGGGTCAACCAGCGCATCATCACGGCGTTCGTCGTGTCGGGTGCGCTCTCGGGCCTGGCGGGCGTCCTCTACGCGGCGCGCTATGGAACCGTCAGCTCGGCTGCGGGCACCGGATGGGAGCTGCAGGCGATCGGCGCCGCGGTCATCGGCGGTGTCGCGATCTCCGGCGGCGTGGGAACCGTGTGGGGTGCCGCGATCGGCGCGTTCCTGCTGCTCACGATCAACCGGGCGCTGCCGATCCTCGGGATCGACGACTTCTGGCAGCGCGCCGTGGTCGGCGTCCTCATCATCGGGTCCATCGTCCTGGACCGCGTCCTCGCGGTCAGACAACACCGACGACTCATTGCACAACGGGAGGCCCAGCGATGACCACCCTGACCGAGAACCTGCCCACGCGCGACTACAAGGCGTACGCGCGCCCGGCGTGGCGCCGTCTTCTGCTGACCCGCGAGTCGGCGATCATCGCGCTGCTGATCATCGTGATCGTCGTGGCCCTCGCCACGGTCCGCAACTTCGACAGCCCGCTGACGGTCACGTACCTCCTGCGCGACGTCGCGCCGATCCTCCTCATCGCGCTCCCGATGACGCTCATCATCATCACCGAGGAGATCGACCTGTCGGTCGCCTCGATCGTGGGCCTTTCGAGCGTGATGACGGGCATCCTGACCCAGGCCGGACTGCCGTTCCCGGTCGCCGCGATCCTCGCCATCCTGGTCGGCACCCTCGCAGGAGCGTTCAACGGCTTCCTCGTCACGGTGGTCGGACTCCCGTCCCTCGCCGTCACCATCGGCACCCTGGCGCTCTTCCGCGGCATCGCGGTGGGCCTTCTGGGCACCACGGCGATCACCGACTTCCCGGAGGAGTGGACCGACCTCGCGAAGGCGAACATCCCGGGAACCCCGATCCCGGTCATCATCATCCCGTTCGTCGTCCTGGCGATCATCTTCGCCGTCCTGCTGCACTTCACCCCGTTCGGCCGCTCGCTGTACGCGATCGGGCTCAACAAGGAGGCCGCGCAGTTCTCGGGCATCGACGTCGGACGCACGAAGTTCGTGCTCTTCGTCATGTCCGGCGCGATGTCCGGCTTCGCCGGCGTGTACTTCACGCTCCTCTACTCCAACGCCCGCGGCGACAACGCGATGGGCATGGAGCTGCAGATCATCGCCGCCGTGCTCCTGGGCGGGGTCTCGATCTTCGGCGGGCGCGGAGCACTGCACGGCGTCATCGCCGGCGTGCTCCTGATCGGCACGCTGGGCAGCGCACTGCGACTGGCCGGCATCACGAGCGACATCATCAACGTCATCACCGGGGTCCTGCTGATCCTCTCGGTGGTGTCCGCAAGCCTCCTCGCATGGCTGCACAAGCGGCAAGCCGCAGCCATCGGGCGAAGGAAGGGCCGACGCAGCGCTGCTGCGGCGAGCCCGACCCAGTAATACCCACACATGCGAGTACCCATCGCACCAAGGAAGGAAACAATGATGTTCGGAATGAAGCGCACGCGACGCGCAGGTGTCGCCGCGGCTCTCGCCCTGGGCGTGGTTCTCGTCGCAGCCGGATGCTCCGGTGGCGGCGGCGACGCAGGCAACGGCGGAGACGGTGGCGACGGCGGAGACGCCAACCTCACCATCACGATGCTGCCCAAGAACCTCGGCAACCCGTACTTCGACACCTCGACCGGCGGCGCCGAAGAGGCGACCGAGGAGTTCGGCGGCACGTTCGAAGAGGTCGGGCCCACCGAGGCGTCGCCCACGTCGCAGGTGCAGTACATCCAGACCGCAGCTCAGCAGGGCGCCGGGGGACTCATCGTCTCGGCGAACGACCCCGAGGCGCTGTGCGACGCTCTCGACGAGGCACGCTCGGCGGGTGTGAAGGTCGTCACGTTCGACTCCGACACGAACCCGGAGTGCCGTGACCTGTTCATCAACCAGGCCACCGCCGAGGGCATCGCCACGGCACAGGTCGACCTGATCGCGGAGCAGATCGGCGACTCCGGTCAGGTCGCGGTGCTGTCGGCATCCGCCAACGCGACGAACCAGAACGCCTGGATCGAGCTCATGGAAGAGGAGCTCGCCGCGTCGCACCCCGACATCGAGCTCGTCGAGGTCGTCTACGGTGACGACGACGACCAGACGTCGTTCGACAAGACCGCGGCTCTGCTGCAGACCTACCCGGAGCTCAAGGGCATCATCTCGCCGACGACCGTCGGCATCGCCGCTGCCGCCCGCTACCTGTCGACGTCGGAGTACAAGGGCAAGGTCGCGCTGACCGGTCTCGGCACGCCGAACCAGATGCGCGAGTACGTCGAAGACGGCACCGTCACCGCGTTCGCGCTGTGGAACCCGGCCGACCTCGGCTACCTGGCCGCCTTCGCCACGCAGGCGCTCATCACCGGTGAGATCACCGGCGAAGAGGGCGACTCGTTCGAGGCCGGCAAGCTCGGCTCGTTCGAGGTCGGCGCCGACGGCGGGGTCCTCCTCGGAGACCCGTTCGTCTTCAACGCGGACAACATCGCCGAGTTCGACTTCTGAGTCGACTCCCTCGGGGCCCGGTCTGCTTCGGCAGGCCGGGCCCTTCGTCGTGCGGCATGCGCACGCGGTTCAGTGTCCACGGACCGTGGTCGCCGAGGCGTCAGAGCCGCAGTCTGTGGACACTGAACCCCGGGGAGGGGGAAAGGCTCAGGCGAGGGCGTTCAGACGGACGGCGAGGTCGGCGACCTGCGCCGCGTCGACCTCGGAGGGCCGCCAGCGGGAGCGGAGGCCGAGCCCGGCATCCGATCGCGCATCGACGATGGCCTTCGCGGACGACGGGTAGGTGGCGCCCATCTCCTTCTCGACGGCCTCGAGGCGCGCCTGCAGCGCGAGGGCCTCGACCGTCTGACCGGTGGCGACGAGGTCGCCGATGCGCGCGACGAGATCGGGCGCGACGTTCACGACCCAGCCCGAGAGGCCCGAGACGCCGACCCGCAGCGACTCGACGTAGTTCTCGATGCCGGCGTTGAAGACGTGGAGTCCGTGGGGCGACGACACGCGCACGCGCTCGGCCATGACGTCGACGTCGTGGCTGGTCTCTTTGAGGAAGACGAATCGCCCCGTCTGCGCCAGTCGCGAGAGCGCGTCGGTCGAGAGCAGCCGGTGGTGGGGGATCGGGCATTCGTAGATGCCGAGCGCGGCATCCGGGTTCGCATCGATCACGTCGGCGACGATCTCGTGCAGGCGCTCCTCGTCGTCCGATTCGGTCAGCACCGACGAGACCACCAGCACGACGACGTCGGCGCCGGCCGCGGAGAGATCCGCGACCTCGGACGCCAGCGCCCCCTCGTCGCCGAGGGCGACGGCCGCGACCGGCACACGACCGGCGGCGGCGCCGACCACGGTGCGGACGGCCGCGAGCCGTTCGGCGAGCGACAGCTCGTACATCTCGCCCGAGAGCGCGACGGGGAAGAGCCCGCCGGAACCCGAGGCGATGAGCCACTCCGCGTAACGGGCGAGAGCCGCGTGGTCGATCGCGCCGTCCTCGCCGAACGGCGTGAGGACGACGGGCCACGCGCCGTTCAGGCCGGTCACGCGCGCGGCTCGTAGCGTCGGGGAGCGTGGGTGCGCGTCACGAGATCGCGGAGCGCCTCGAGCGAGCCCGAGACGAGACCGGCCGCGCGCGCCTGCACGAGCACGTTGCCCAGGGCGGTCGCCTCGACGGGGCCGGCCAGGACGGGGAGTCCCGCCCGGTCGGCGGTGCGCTGGCACAGCAGCTCGTTGAGCGCGCCGCCCCCGACGATGTGGATCGTGCGCACGTCGACGCCGCCGATGCGACCGGCCTCGTGCGCGGCATCCGCGAACGCCTGGGCGAGCGACTCCACGATCGAGCGGGCGTACTCGGCACGCGTGCGCGGCGCCGCGATGCCGTGCTCGGCGCACCAGGCGTCGATGCGCGCGGGCATGTCGCCGGGCGCGAGGAAGCGCGCATCGTTGACGTCGAAGACCGGCACCTCGGCCGTGACCTCTTCGGCCGAGTCGAGCAGGGTGGGCAGATCGATGCGGTGACCCGCGCGCTCCCACGTGCGCACGGCCTCGCTCAGCACCCAGAGCCCCATGATGTTGTGGAGCAGGCGCACGCGCCCGTCGACGCCGCCCTCGTTCGTGAAGTTCGCCGCGAGCGCCGCCGGCGTGAGGACGGGGTGCTCCACCTCGACACCCACGAGGCCCCAGGTGCCGCACGAGATGTAGGCCGCGGCATCCGGCTTCATCGGCACCGCGACGACCGCGGACGCCGTGTCGTGCGACCCGACGGCGATGACGCCGACCTCGGCTCCTGCGCCGATCGACTGCGCGACGGCGGGTGAGAGCGCGCCGAGGCGGTCGCCGGGGGAGATGAGCGGGGGCAGGATGCCGCGCGGGATGCCGAGGGCGTCCGCGAGCTCGGCGTCCCACGCGCCGTTCGCGAGGA
>JBEVLS010000077.1:0-4826 GCA_040509015.1 Microbacterium sp. | reverse complement strand
GAGGTACGCCGACACGGTCGCGTGCGAGATCCAGTTCGGTCACATCGAGCGCACGACGACCGAGCGCGACACCGTGGAGACGGCCCAGTTCGAGATCTGCGCGCACAAGTGGGTCGCGCTCGAGGCGGCGGAGGGCGGTTTCGCCCTGCTGAACGACGGCAAGTACGGCCACCGGGTGAAGGAGGGGCTCGTGAGCCTCAACCTGCTGCGCTCCCCGACCTTCCCCGACAAGAACGCCGACAACGGCAACCACCGGTTCACCTACGCCTTCACCCCGTTCGCCTCGGACGACCTCGGCAAGGTGATCCGCGAGGGGTACCGGCTGAACAACCCGCTGATCGTCGCGGACGGGGCCGCGACGGACTCGTTCGTCGCGTCCGTCGATCCTGGGATCGTGATCGAGACGGTGAAGATCGCAGAGGCGGGGGATGCCGTGATCCTTCGCATCTACGAGAGCCGAGGGCGCCGGACCACGACATCCATCCGCACGACGCACCCTCACTCGCGCGCGGTCGAGACCGATCTTCTCGAGAGCGGTGACGCGCCCGTCGACCTCGCCGATCTCTCGTTCGGACCGTTCGAGATCAAGACGATCCGGCTGGAGGGGTGACCCCGTGACCTCGTCCGTCGCCACGCCGGTCGCCGCGCCTCGTCGACAGGGCGTCGCCATCGTGGCCGCCGGCTTCGGCCAGAACGCCGTGCTGACGCTCGTCACGACCTTCCTGCTCGTCTACCTCATCGAGTACGCAGAGGTGAGCCCGCAAGGTCTCGCGGTCGTCACCGTCATCATCACGGCGACGAAGATCTTCGATGCGTTCGCCGATCCGGTGATGGGGAGCCTCATCGACCTCACCCGCACGCGCTGGGGCAAGTTCCGCCCCTACATCCTGATCTCGGCGGTGCCCGTCGCGCTCCTCACCGGCCTGCTCTTCTCGGTGCCGTCCGCCGGCGAACCCGTCAAGCTCCTGTTCTTCGGCGTCGTCTACTTCCTGTGGGGCATCGCCTACACGATGTGCGACGTGCCGTACTGGGGGCTGATCGGGTCCGCGTTCACCGAATCACGACAGCGCGCACGGGTCATCGCGAACGTGCGGGCGTTCGGGGCGATCTCACTCGGCATCGTGACACTCGGCATGCCGTGGATCGCGCGGTGGCTGAGCTTCGCCGACGAGACGACCGCGGCGGGATGGAGCACGGCGGCCGTCGTCGTGGCGTCGGTCGGGATGGCGCTCTATCTGCTCGCGTTCTTCGCGACGCGCGAACGGACGCAGCCTCGACACGCCGAGCGGCTGACGGTGAAAGTCATGTTCGGAACCCTGGCGCGGAACACGCCGCTGCTGATGGTGCTGCTCGGATCGGTGCTCGGCTTCGGGCGGCTCATCGTGCAGGCGGGCGGTGCGGTGTTCGTCGTGCTGGCGTACGGCGACGAGGGGCGGTTCACGCTCATCGGCGCCGCGATCATCGTCGGAATGGTGCTCGCGTCCTTCCTCACGCCGCTGCTGCTGCGCGTGGTCGCGGGGAGGACCCTCATGGTCTGGAGCACGCTCGTCGCTGCCGCTCTCTACGTCGCGATGTGGCTCGCGGGGTTCGACGATCTGATCGCCGTGCTCGTCTTCATCTTCCTGACGGGGCTCACCCTCGGTGTCTTCGTCGTGGTCCAGACCACGATGATCGCGGACGCCGTCGACGATGTCGAACGGCGCACGGGCGTGCGCAACGACGGTCTGTCGTTCTCGACGCTGACGTTCGTCTCGAAGATCATGAACGCGCTCGCCGTGCTCGTGTTCGGTCTGTTCCTCGTCATGGCGGGCTACGGGGCGGACGTGGAGGTGACGACGGGGATGCAGGACCTCGTCTGGGCATCGATCACGCTCGTACCCGCCGTCAGCTGCCTCGTGTCGGTCGTGCCGTTCCTGTTCTATCGTCTGGGCGGAGCGACCCGCGCGCAGGATCTGGCGCGAGGGCACGTCTCGGCGTAGCGTCGTGCCCATCGGAAGGAGTTCGACGATGAGCGCAACCGAGGTCCACCACGCACTCTGGGTCGCCTACGGCTCGGGCGGGGTAGCGGGGAGCATCCGCAAGGACGCCGAGGGCTATGTCGTGACGATGGCGGGTGCCGACGAAGCGGTGGGTCCGTACCCGTCGATGGAGATCGCCAAGAGCGCGCTGCACGCGCGGATGCGCCCGGGAAGCGATTGGCCGATGTTCCGCGAGCACTGATCCGCGAGCGTCAGCCGCTCGGGATCGTCGCGTCGAGGCGGGACGCTCGTTCTGGCGTGCGCGCCTTCCGCTTCGTGTCGAGCAGGGGGAGCGCGACGTGCACGAGCGGGCCGATCGATACGGCGAACAGCACGGTGCCGATGCCGACCGTTCCGCCGAGCAGCCAGCCCGCGAGCAGAACGGTCAGTTCGACGGTCGCACGGCAGACCCAGATCGGCCAGCCGAACCGCTTGTTCATGCCCGTCATGAGTCCGTCCCGCGGCCCCGGGCCGAAATGCGCACCGATGTAGAGGCCGGACGCGACGGCGACGAGCACGATGCCGCCCACCAGCACGAGCGCCTGGAGAAGGAGGCCCTCGACGGGCGGGATGACGGCGAGCGTGGCCTGCATGCTGGTGCCCACGAGCAGGATGTTGGCCACGGTGCCCACCCCCGGGCGCTGGCGCAGCGGTATCCACAGCAGCAGGACGAAGAAGCCGACGATGTTGGTGACCCAGCCGATCCCGATCCCGGTGTGGATCGAGATGCCCTGCGCGAAGACCGTCCACGGGTCGACGCCGAGCCCGGCTTCGACCGTGAGAGCACAGCCGGCCCCGTAGAGCACGAGACCGATGAGGAGTTGGATCACCCGACGAGGCATGTCACCATCCAATCGCAACATTGGCTTGGATCAAGCAGTCCAATGCGCATAATCTGGCCCTCATGGACTCCAGGATCTCGGCTCGTGCCTTGTCGGCCGCCCTCGGCGGCTGGCGCACGAGAGAGCCGGCTTACGAAGCGTTGGCGGACGGCATCCGTCTGCTCTGCCTCGACAATCGACTCGCTCCGCGGACGGCGCTCCCGGCCGAGCGGGAACTCGCGCTCGTCCTGCACGTGAGTCGCAGCACCGTGGCTGCCGCATATCGCAGCCTGCGCGATTCCGAGCACATCGTCAGCACACGCGGCTCCGGCAGCGTGACCCTGCCGCTGAGACGCAGAGATCCGGGGCGCGCGCACCCGGCGGAGGGCATGTTGGATCTGCAGCAGGCCAGTCCACCTGCCTGGCCGGGGCTCGCGGGCGTCATGGCCGAGACCGTCGAGTCGGCCGCCGCGCTGGTGTCACGGGTCGGCTACGACGTGTTCGGCCGCCGAGAACTGCGGGCCGCGATCGCCGCGAGGTACACGGAACGGGGCACCCCGACCCTCGAGGACGAGATCCTCGTGACGACGGGGGCGCAGAGCGCCATCCATCTGCTGGCCTCCGTCCTGATCGGTCGGGGAGACCGCGTCCTGGTGGAGACGCCGACCTATCCGCATGCCGCTGACGCGCTGCGGCGGGCCGGCGCGCGGATGGTCGGGCTCCCGGTCACGATCGACGGCGGGTGGGACCTCGAGCGAGCTGAGCAGGCGTTCGCGCGCACGCTGCCGCTGCTGGCTTATCTCATGCCCGACTTCCAGAACCCCACCGGAAGGTCGATGTCGCCGGAGGAGCGCCGCGCGATCCACCGGGCGAGCGAGCGGGCCGGCTCGATCCTGGTGCTCGACGAGACGACGGCCGACCTCGATATCGATCGGGGCTTCGTCGCACCCGGGTTCGAAGACGGCGACCCCGCCAATGTCGTGCGCATCGGGTCGCTGGGCAAGACGGTGTGGGGAGGCCTTCGTGTCGGATGGATCCGAGCCGACTCGGATCTCATCCGTCGTCTGGTCGCCGCGAGGCCCAGCCACGACCTGGGGACGCCGGAGTTCGAGCAGGCCGTCGCGACCCGGCTGTTCGGCTCGTTCTCGGACATCGTCGCCCAGCGATCGCACCTGCTGCGGGAGGGGCGGGATTCGCTGGTCGCGGCGCTCAGGGACGCCCTCCCGGAGTGGAGCGTCCCGCGACCGAGTGGAGGCGTCTCGCTGTGGATAGAGCTGGACGCCCCTCTGAGTTCGACCCTGGTGATGGACGTGAGATCGCGGGGACTCCTTCTCTCGGCAGGTCCGCGATTCTCGGTCGCGGGGGGACACGACCGTCACCTTCGCATTCCGTTCACATCGCCGCCCGACGACCTCGGTCGTGCCGTCGACGTGCTCGCGGAATCCTGGCACCGTGTGATCGATGGTGCGCCCGTGACGCTCGTCGAACACCTGGAATCCGTCGTCTGACCTGTCATCGCGCGAAACGCAGGCAGTCGATCGCATCGGCCGCCGTCCAGAAATCGCCGAGATCACGGAAAGAGCGCGATCCGGGGTGGAACCGGCGGGCCCGGTATCGCACGCCGGCGTCGTCGGCGAGAGCCTGCAGGTGACCGATGATGCGACCTGCGGCGATCACGCGCCACAGTGACGGTGCCGCGGGGGAGAGCTGTACCCGAGAGTCCCCCTCGATCGTCGGGGTGCGGGTCGTCGCTGCGTCAGAGATGAGAGTCATGGTTCTCCTTCCGAGTAGAAGATAACTTCGACGTCCGACATCGGGCCGATGCGATCGATCGAACGGCTCCTCCCCAGCACATGCCGGCGGTGCGGCCCTCCCCAGATCCGCGACCTCGGCCTCGATGCCGCCTCCGGTGCGGGCAACATCTCCTCAGCGGTGACGCCCGGCGGGCCCCCCGGCGTCACCGCAGCACGCGAAAGTGTCTTCGACG
>JBEVLS010000076.1:0-5444 GCA_040509015.1 Microbacterium sp. | reverse complement strand
GTGGCCATGAGCGACATGCGCGACCGCTTCCGCCTCGTCGCGAACGTCGTCGAGAACGTCGACGCGCCCGACCTGCCCAAGCTTCCCGTCGGTCGCGCGGTGTGGAAGCCCGCTCCGGACTTCGCGACATCCGCGGCCTGCTGGCTGGCCGCCGGCGCCGCGCACCATACAGTGATGACCACCGCCGTCGGCATCGAGGTGTTCCGCGACTTCGCGGAGATCGCCAAGACCGAGCTCGTCGTCATCGACGAGGACACCACGGTTCGCGGCTTCCAGCGCGAGCTGCGGTGGAACCAGGCGTACTACCGACTCGCTCAGGGACTCTGACACGCATGGCACGCACCCCCCTCTCCGGCACCCAGCACGCTCTCCGCTCCGGAGACTACGAAGCCGTCATCGCGAGCGTCGGAGCCTCCCTCCGCTCGCTCACGTACAAGGGCCGCGATCTCGTCGTCCCGTTCGACGCCGACGAGGTGCGGCCGGCGACGCGCGGCGCGATCCTCGTTCCCTGGCCCAACCGCGTCGTCGACGGCAAGTACTCTTTCGGCGGCCACGACTTCCAGCTGCCCCTCACGGAGCCGGCACGCTCGCACGCCCTCCACGGGTTCGGCACCTGGCTCGATTTCGAGGCGGTCGGCAAGGACTCGGATCACGTGACGCTCACCGCGGTCATCCAGCCGCAGACCGCGTATCCGTGGCGCATCGTGGTGACCACGACGTTCGCACTCGGTCCGGACGGCCTGACGCAGACCGTGAGCGCGCGCAACGACAGCGCCGACCCCGCGCCCTGGGGCACCGGTCCGCACCCCTACCTCGTGGGTGGTGACGGTCTGGTGGACGACTGGACCCTCGAACTCCCCGCCGCCCAGGTGCTCGCCGTCACCGACGACCGGCTGTCGCCGATCGACCTCGAGCCGGTCGGTCAGGACGACCCGGCCCGATTCGACTTCCGCGAGGCGCGCACGATCGGCGCCGTCGAGATCGACCACGCGTTCACGGATCTCGCCCGTGACGAGGACGGATTCACGACGGTGAAGGTGACGGATGCCGCCGGCACCGGCGTCGCGATGACGTGGGACTCCGTGTGCCCCTGGGTGCAGGTGCACACGGCCGACAAGCCCGACCCCTCGGTGAGCCGACTCGGCCTCGCCGTCGAGCCGATGACGTGCGCACCGGACGCCTTCAACGCCGACCGGTACACCTTCGACGCCGGCCTCATCGTCATCGGCCCCGAAGAGACCGTCGACGCGTCCTGGCGGATCCAGGCGATCGCCTGACCGACGCATCGCTTTCGCGTTCAACGGCCGGGGTCACCCAGCGCACCGTCCGTTGAACGCGAGAACGAGACGTCAGCCGTGATGGCCGGGGTCGATGATCCCGTGCGTGCCGTGATCCGGCGCGAGCCGCCCCGCTTCCGTGGCGCCGAGCGCGGGCGTGACGACGCCGGCGACGACGACCGCGGCGACGAGCAGCACCGCGATACGGGGCGGTGCGGCATCCGCTCGTGATCGGAGCTGCCGAGCACACGCCAGCGCGATCGCGACGAGCAGCAGCACTCCGGCGCCCACCGCGGCGATGCTCGTGCGCACCGGGTCGATCATGAAGACCGCCACGGTGGCGACGATCCCGAGGAGAGCGCCGACGACGCCCACCCGCGGAACGACGATGCGTCCGCGGGTGAGCGTCGCGGCTCCCCATGCGAGCCCGCCGAGTCCCAGCGCCAGGAGCGCGACGCCGGCCCCCCGGTCGACGTCACCGCCCGTCAGTGCACCGGCACCCAGTGCGAGCTCGATCAGTCCCGCGCCCCAGCCCGCTACGGCGGCCCAGGCCGGCGTGGAGGATCGGATGATCCGACCCTCCACGGGGCCTTCGGGTTCCGCCAGGCGCGGAGACCGGGTCACGGATGTCATGTCGAGCGTTCCCGTCAGGCCGTGCGGGTGGACGAGTTGGCCCGCACGCCGCGCTCGGCGGCCAGTCCGACGCCCAGCAGCACGATCGCGCTGGCGAGGTGCAGGAAGTGGTCGAACGTGTTCAGGGCGAGGATGTTCAGCGCCGTTCCGACGAGGAAGAAGCCGACCACGCCGAGGAGCAGATACGTCGCACCGACGACGATGTTCACGGTGCGGGCGGCCTTCACCGATGAGAGGCCCGCGATCAGAAGCGCTGCGCCGATCAGAAGGTGAGCGATGTTGTGGAGCGGGTTGACCTCGAAGATCCCGAGGAGCAGTCCGCCCTCGGTGGCGATGAAGCCGACGCCGCCGGTGACGGCGAAGCCGAGTGCTCCGACGAGCAGATAGACCGCGCCGAAAATCGTGGCGGCCAGGCGGTTGGGTGACGATCGCATGAGGACCTCCTGTGTCGTGAGCGGCAGGTGCCGCGTCTGAGAGGTCTTCGGAGCCTTTTCGCGATCGGTTTGCCCGGACACGACAGAAGGCCCCCGAGTTCTCTCGGAGGCCCCCCGCGTCGTGCAGGAATCAGCTGTCGCGCAGCTCTTCCTTGATCGAGTTGCGAGTCTTGACGGAGTCGCGCTCGGCCTCGGCCTTCTTCACTTCGGAGTCGGCCTTGTGCTCGTCGACCTTGTCGCCGATGCGGTCGGTCGTGTCTTCGAAGCCGCGCTTGATCTTCTCGCCTACGGCTTCAGCGGTCTCTTTGGCGTCATCGATGAATCCCATGATGATCTCCCTTCGTAGCGGTCTGCCATCGACGCTACGCGCCCTCGCGCGCCGACGAAGGGGGTTGCGCGAGACGGTCGATCTTGCTACATCGCGGTGGCAGAATCGCTCCATGAAGTTCGAGACCACGATGGCGCAGATGGGCAACAACACGGGGATCGAGGTTCCGCCGGAGGTGCTGGAGCAGCTCGGCGGCGGCAAGCGCCCCGCGGTCAAGGTCGTCGTCAACGGGTACGAGTACGACAGCACCGTCGGGGTGATGGGGGGTCGCTTCCTCGTCCCGTTCAGCTCCGACAAGCGGGCGGCCACGGGCATCGGCGGCGGCGATGCGCTCACCGTGGAGCTCACCCTCGACACCGCGCCGCGGACCACCGAAGTGCCCGCCGACCTCGCCGCCGCACTCGACGCCGCCGGCGTGCGCGATGCGTTCGACAGGCTCGCGCCGAGTGCCCGCAAGGCCCACGTGACCAACGTCGAAGGCGCGAAGGCCGAAGAGACGCGTGCGCGGCGTGTGACGGCGATCGTCGACAAGCTCCGCGCCTGACCTGCGCGCCGACCGTGCGTCGACGGCGGGAAGCGGCATCCGGTCGGACGTCTCAGCCGATGGGAGTGGTCGTGTCGATCGCATCCTTGAGCGGCTTGCGCATCGGCGCCCAGTAGCCGGTCGGGGTGAGGCGTGCGAGCACGTCGACGAGGCGAGCCTCCCGGCCGATCATCGTCCGCGCACGTCTCCTCACCGTCGCCTCGACGATCCGCGCCGCGGCGTCGGCCGGCTCGGTGTGGTACATCGCGGCCTGCGCGTCCGCGGCCCGTCGAGCGACGGCCGGGTCGATGGCCGCCGCGTAGCGACCGTGCAGGATGATCCCCGTCTTCACGCCCGCCGGATAGACCGCTCCGACGGTGACGTTCGTGCGTTCGAGCTCGTGCCGCAGCGATTCGGTGAAGCCCCGCACCGCGAACTTGCTCATCGCGTAGGGGATGCGCCCTGCGGGTGCGGCGAGTCCGTAGATCGACACGAGGTGCGTGATGTGAGCGGCGCGCTCGCGACGCAGGGCGGGCAGCAGGGCCTTCGTGATGTTGACGGTGCCCCACAGGTTGACGTCCATGAGCCAGCGCATCTCCTCCATCGTGACCTGATCGATGTCGCCGAGCATGGACGATCCGGCGCACGTGATCAGGGCCTGCACCTGCGGGTGGGATGCCGCGATGTCATCGGCGAGCGCGAACACCTCCGCGTCGTCGGTGAGATCGACGGTGTGCGTCGTGTGGCCGGTGCCGTGCAGGTCCTGCGCGAGCTCGGCGAGGCCCTCGCCGTTCCGGTCGAGCAGGGCGAGCCGTGCTCCGCGCCGGTCGAGCTCGCGCGCCACCTCGGCACCCATGCCGCTCGCAGCGCCCGTGATCACGGTCGTCTTCCCGCGCACATCCAGTCGCCGCATGCTGCCCCTGTCGTCGTCGATCGAGTCCCTCGATTCTCGCCTGCCACGAGGGCGGTCCGCGACGACTAGCCTCTTGGGAGGAGGTAGGTGTGGGCAAGACCGCGGATGCGATCGCCGAGGGCGTCTCCATCGCGTCCGCCGCCGCCCGCCTCGCGGTGCGCAACCACATCCTGGTCGAGACGATCGCACGCGACGAGGACTTCGACGCCGAGAGATTCGCCGGGTTCGCCCGCGACACGCTCATCGGGCTCGCCGCCGAGCAGGAGACGGCCGCGGCCCTCGCCAAGCGTCAGCGAAAGAAGGCGTGGGGCAAGTTCTCCGACCCCGACGGCACGCACGACTACCGCGACCGCGACACCCGCAACCTGCGCAAGCGGCACCGGCAGTACATGGGCGTCGCGAAGGTGCTGCGCCGCCAGGCGGACGACCCGGAGGCCGTGCGCGCGCTCGTCGAGGTGTCGAGGGACGCCGCGTGGGGCGACGTCGAGGCGAATCTGCAGAGACGACTCGTCGTCGAGGGCATGCGCCCCGAGCTCGATCCCGACTACGAGCGCATGCGCGCGGCGCGGATGCAGTCGCTGCGGCTCATCGACCTGCCGCGCCTCGCCGCCCACAAGCGGCGCGCCGACCAGGAGGCAGCCGCAGAGGAGGGCGACGCGCCCGAGTGACCTCGATTCGCGGGGAGCGCAGGCGTGTTGTATTCTGGACGCTGGTTTGCGCGCGAGCGGAAACATGCGCCCGTAGCTCAATGGATAGAGCATCTGACTACGGATCAGAAGGTTAGGGGTTCGAGTCCCTTCGGGCGCACACTGTGTTGAGACAGTGAGAAACGGTCTGCGAAAGCGGGCCGTTTCGCTTTTCCCCGACTGCCTCTGTCGGCCGGTTGCGCTGGCCTTCTAGGTGTTCGTTGATATGCAGTTGTGACGAGGACCGCGATGTAGGGGCCCGACTGCGGTGGGGGTAGGAGTTCGACCTGCGACGCCCTTCGTGCAGAGTGATCAGACCGATGGCGAAGACGGTGGCGTCGAGTGAAATGGGTCGATTCCGTCCGTTGTCCCACAGCACGGTCTCGAAGCGTCGCGGGTCGGCGTGGTCCCTTCCGAGGCTGAGGAAGTTGTCGTCGTCGGAGTTGTCGAGATCAACCACCTTCGCGCTTACGTCGTCGCCCATTCGCGATCGCAGCCCTCCGGTCCGGAGTGGTGCGGCCACGGCACCCGCGCAAGATGGCCCGTCGGGGCGCCTCGTGATGCGGTGGAGATCGTGCCGCATCCGGTCGTCAGCCCAGCCGCCACGAAGTCGACCGCCGCGACGGCTATACGCGACCGTCGGGAAGATC
>JBEVLS010000075.1:0-5714 GCA_040509015.1 Microbacterium sp. | reverse complement strand
GGGGCGCGGCATCCGTCTCATCGGGTCAGGCCGAAGTATCACCCGTCGCGGGCGGGGTCTTGCGCCCCGACCGCTCGGGCGCCGCCGGCGCGGTCGCCTCGGCGAGACGCGTGCCGGCGAAGCTGCTCAGGAGCGTCCCGAGGTCGAGGCCCGTGAGGGACTTCACGACCTCGGTCCCTTCGCCGAGCACCTTGCCGACGGTCTTCGTCATCTCGGACGCGCCGTCGGTCGAGACGACGGTGAGCTGGTCGATGTTGCCGATCGGGGCAGCCGCGGCGGCCACGATCTCGGGGAGCCGCGAGATGATCTCCTGCGCGAGAGCGGCCTCGCCGTACTTCTGCAGCGCGAGCGCCTTGGCGTCCGTCGCGGCGGCCGTGGCCAGACCCTCGGCCTGGATCGCGGAGGCCCGCGCGTCACCTTCTGCACGAACACCGGCGGCGAGCGCGACCTGCTTGTCGCGCTCGGCCTCACCGGCGAAGCGGACGGCGGTCGCGGACGCCTCGGCGTCCTGCACGGCGGCGACCTTGTTCGCCTCGGCGATCTTGGTGCGCTTGTAGGCGTCGGCCTCCGTGGCCGCGTTGGACGAGTCGCGCTGAGCTGTCGCGCGCTGAACCTCGGCGTAGGCCTGGGCCTCGGCGGGCTTGCGCACCTCGATGTCGAGCCGCTCCTGCGTCACGAGTGCCTGCTCGGTGAGCGCCTCGCGCTCCTGGACCGCGACCAGCTTGTCCTGCTCGGCGGTGGCGAGCTGGCCCGAGGCCTGTGCTTCGGCGTTGGCGCGGTCGGTCTCGGCCTTGATCGAGGCCTGCCGCAGCGAGAGCGCCTTCTGGCGCTCGGCGATCTGCTCCGCGGCCTCGATGCGTGCGAACTCGGAGGCGCGCGAGGCCTCGGCCTCGCTGATCTCGGCGACCTGCCGGGCGCGGGCGGCTTCGGCGCGGCCGAGGTTCGCGAGGTAGTCGCTGCCGGGCGTGGAGATGTCGGAGATGTTGAGGAGGTCGACCTGCAGGCCCTGCTCGACGAGGTCGGCCTTCGTCTCGGCGACCACGCGGTCCGACAGGCCCTTGCGGTCCGAGATGATCTGCTCGATCGTCATGTCGCCGATGATCGAGCGCAGCGAGCCCTCGAGCGACTCCTTGATGATCTCGGTCAGCGCAGCCTGCTGCGAGAGGAAGCGCTGTGCGGCTCTGCGCACGCCCTCCTCGGTTCCCGAGACCTTGAAGTTGATGGACGCCTTGATGGCGATCTTGATGCGGTTCTTGTCGACGCCCTCGACCGTGATCCCGATCTGGCGCTGCTCGAGCGAGATCGAGAAGCCCTGCTGCAGGATCGGCCACACGAACGTGCGCCCGCCGATCACGACGCGCTGGCCGACGGCCGTCGCCTCGCCCGGGGCCGGACGCCCGGCGCCGCGGCCGACGATGACGAGGGCCTCGTTCGGCGGGACGCGGCGGATGCGACGTGCGATGAAGACGAGAAGTCCGAGGACCGCGACGACGAGGGCGATGATGGCGATGACCTGGATCAGATCGTTCGTCATGATTTCCTTTCTGGATGCCGCGGCTCCCGCGGCGTGGCAGGAGCTACTCCGCGACGACCTTGACGCGTGTGCCGGTGTGCTCGACGACGCGGATGCGCACGCCCTCGTCGATGGGTGAGTCGGAATAGGCCAGGCGGCGCTCGATCTCGTGGGGGCCGTCGAGGCTGACCTCGCCCCCCGAGACGGTGATGGGCGACCGCGTGACGCCGGTCTGGCCGACGGCCGAGACGGGGACGCCGTCGGAGCTCTTCGTGAGCCGCTTCACGAAGTACAGCGCGAGGAGGTACGCGGCGATCGCCAGCACGGCGGCGAGGGCGTAGGCCCAGCCCTGGGCGAGACCCGACGTATAGGTCAGCACCCCCGATGCGCCGAAGACGACGGCGGCGATGCCGAGGGCCGTTCCCGAGATGGCACCCTCGCCGATCTCGAAGTGGTCGAAGATGTCGCCGACCAGCAGCGAGATGAGCAGGACGGCGAGGCCGACCCCGCCGACGATCAAGAAGGGCATCATGACGGACTCTCCTCGGCCGGGTGCTGCTGGTCGCCTCCCACCCTATCCACACGCCCTCGACGCCCGTCGAAGGTGTGGAGTCCGGAGTCAGACTCCGCCGCCCCCACCGCTCTTGGCGGCGGCCTTCATCGCCTTCTTGTGCTCGCGCACTTTCGCGAGCGAGTCCGCCGAGACGATGTCGGCGACGCTTCGGTAGGACCCTTCGTCGCCGTACGACCCCGCCGCCTCGCGCCAGCCCGCGCCGGTGAAGCCGTACTGCTTGCCGAGGAGCGCGACGAAGATCTTGGCCTTCTGCTCGCCGAACCCCGGCAGAGCCTTCACGCGCCGGAGGACGGTCGCCCCGTCAGGGGCGTCGCGCGTCCAGATCGCGGCGGCGTCGCCCGCCCAGTCCTTCTCGATCGCGGCGCACAGGGACTGCACGCGGGCGGCCATCGACCCCGGGTAGCGGTGGACGGCGGGAGTCGCCCTGAACAGTTCCGCGAAGGCCTCGGGATCGTAGTCGGCCAGGGCGGCGGCGCTCAGGCCGCCGGCCCGCCGGCTGATCTTGAGCGGACCCGCGAAAGCCGTCTCCATCGCGACCTGCTGATCGAGCAGCATTCCGATCAGGAGGGCGAGCGGGTCGTCCGTCAGCAGACGGTCGGCCGCGTCGTCGCCGGTGATGTGAAGCGTCATGAGGCCAGTCTCGCACCGGCCGACCATCGCGGCGAGGCGTGTTCGCGGTGCGAGACTGGAGGGGTGAGCGATGCCGTCGGACCCCTCGAGAACCTCGCCGAGCACGCCCACGAGACGCACGTCGTGGTCGTGGGCGCCGGGATCGCCGGGCTCGTGGCCGCCCTCGAGTGCGCGAAGGTCGGTCTGCGCGTCACGCTCCTCGAAGCGCGCGCCGAGCTCGGCGGGACGATCCGCGGTGAACAGGTCGGCGGCGAACTCGTCGACGTCGGCGCCGACGGCTGGTCCGTTGCAGGCGGCCACGTGCGCCGCCTTCTCGACGAGTTGGGCCTCGCCGGCGCGGTCGTCCCCGAGACGCCGGTTGCGCCCTGGGTCGGCGGCATCTCCTCGGGAGCGGCGCCGCTCCCGCCGGAGGCCGTCCTGGGCATCCCGGCCAACACGTGGGACCCGGCCGTCCGCCGCATCATCGGCTGGGGTGGCGTGTGGCGCGCGTACCTCGACCGGCTTCGCCCGCCCCTGACGATCGGCCAGGAGCGCAACCTCGGCACACTCGTCCGCTCGCGGATGGGAGCGCGCGTCGAGGCCCGTCTCGTCGCGCCCCTGACCTACGGACGTCACGGCATCCTTCCGACGGAGGTCGACGTGGATGTCGCGTCCCCCGGCCTCAACGCGGCGCTCACCCGCACGGGATCGCTCGGCGGCGCGGTCGCCCAGGTGCGCGGCGGCGTCGACCGCGGACCCTCGAACGAGACCCTCGAGGGCGGCATGTCGCAGCTCGTGGAGGCTCTCCGGCAGCGCCTGACCGACCTCGGAGCCGAGATCAGGACCGACTCTCCCGTCGACGCGCTCGAGCCCGCGGAATCGGGTCGATGGAGCATCGTCACCCCCGATGACCGTCTCCTCGCCGATGCGGTGGTCGTGGCGACGCCCGAGGGGTCGGCGCGCCGTCTGCTCGCCCCGCACGCCGACGGGGTCGCAGCCGGCGACGGGGCGGAGCGGGTCCTCGACGTCGCGACGCTCGTCGTCGAGTCCGCCGCACTGACCGCGCCGCCGCGCAGCGGCGTCGTGTACGCCGTCCCCGAGACGGGGCCCGCCTCAGGAGTCACGGTGACGACCGCGCGCTGGGCGTGGCTGGCGGCCAGGCTCGGAGACTCCCGCCACGTCGTGCGGGTGCAGTTCCCCGGAGGCGCGCCGGAGGGCGACTCGATCCTGATCGCGCGCGAGGCGGCATCCGCTCTTCTCGGCGTCACGATCTCAGCGGGCGACGTCCTCGGCGCCCGCGTGGACCGGTTCGCCGCCGCTCTGCCGCCGTCGGCGCTCGGACAGCCCGCCGAGGCCCACCGCGCGCGCGCCGCCGTGCGGGCGATCCCCGGTCTGGGCGTCGTGGGGGCGTGGATCGCCGGCAGCGGCCTGGCGCACGTGATCCCCGACACGCTCGAGGAAGCCGAGCGGGTGCGTCGGCACGCGCTGTTCGGCGAAGAAGCGGCGGACTGAGCCCCACGTTCGCTCCTTTGTCAAGGGCGGATGCCCGAAACGGAATACGGGGCTAACCTGGTCACGTCAGCTTGCGCACCAACGAACGTGAGGGAGACCCCATGAGGGGCAAAGCAGGACTCGTCATCGGACTCGCCGCGGGATACGTGCTCGGCACGCGCGCGGGTCGCGAGCGCTACGAACAGATCAAGACCCAGTGGCTCAAGGTCTGGAACGCCGATCCGGTCCAGAAGCAGGTCGTCAAGGTCAAAGACCTCGCCAAATCGACCGCCATGGCTCTTCCGAGCACGCTGTGGGATTCGGCCGTCAAGGTCACCAAGGCGGCCACCTCGAAGGGCGACACCCCGGGCCAGAAGCTCGACGCGGCCGTCAAGGCGGGCAAGAACAGCGCCGACGACATCGCGAAGTCGGCCGACACGTCCGCCAAGGCCGTGCAGGAGGCCGCTGACAAGGCGATCGACGAAGCCCGCGGCGGAGCGTGAGATGACGACACCGCGCGGTTTCCGGGATCGCGCCGATGACAGCCTCTTCACGCTCATCGGCGACGTGCCCGAACTCGTCCGAAACCTCGTCATCGCCGAGGTCGACGCGGCGAAGAAGTGGCTCAAGCGCACAGCGAAGGACGCCGGCATCGGCACCGTCTGGGTCGTCGCCGCGCTCTTCGTGCTGTTCTGGACGATCCCGGTGTTCGGCACCTTCGTCATCGCGGGGCTGTCGTCATGGTGGCCGGTCTGGCTCTCGGCGATCGTCGTCTTCGGCGTGATGCTGCTGGTCGTGGTGCTGCTCGCCTTCATCGGCTTCCTGCGGTTCAAGCGGCTCTCCGCATCCCAGAACCCCGTTCAGTCGATCGCCCAAGACGTCAGGGAGGTGCGCGATGAGTTCTGATTCACTCGTGCCGGTGCCGCGCACCGGAGTGCCGATCGGGATCCAGGATCCCGTCGAAGAGGCCCGTGCCGAGCTCAAGGCAGCGCTGGCCGCGATCGAGCTCAAGGGGAACATCCCGCGTCGCGTCGCCCGGGCGACCGACAAGAAGGTCGCGCAGGTGCGTTCGTTCTACCGCCGTGAGCCCGCACTCGCGACGGCGGCGATCGTGGCCGGAGCAGCGCTCGTCGGCGCCGCCGTGTGGGGCGTCGTGCGCCTCTACATCCGCTGACGGGGTTCGACCGATGCCTCGCCTGAGCGATCCCCGCTTTCCGGGGGTATGCTCAGGAACCAGGCAGTGCAATGGTGCGGATGCTGCCGATCGCGCGAACCCGCCTCTGATCGCGCGTCGGCTGCCTGACGTATGGGTGGCCGACTGAGCCCCACGAGAGTCGACCCCATGAATTCAGTCCTCCCGCAATCCGCGGACAAGCCGCTCGCCGGCTGGCGCGTTCTGGTGCCCCGCGGCGGTCCCTGGGGCGACGGCGTCGCGGCCACTCTGCGCCGGCAGGGCGCGATCCCCGTCATCGCTCCGCTCATCAACTTCGCCCCGACGAACGACCAGGCCACGCTCGACGAGGCTCT
>JBEVLS010000074.1:0-5758 GCA_040509015.1 Microbacterium sp. | reverse complement strand
GCTCAGATCGGCTCGGTGGTGCGGATCAGGCCGCAGTTCACGCACGACCACGCGACGAGGAACCGCTCATCGTCGAGGATCTCGAACGTCAGCGGGTCGCCGCAGGTAGGGCATGAGCGCGGATCGGGAGCAGGCACACTCACATCATGCGGGAGGCGCAGGGGCCGCGGGTCGTTCGCCGGTGCCCGGGCGGACCGCGTCGCGGGCCGTGCCGGCCCAGTCATCCCACACGCGGTCGAGCCGGGATGTGTGGGTCTCGGCGCCCAGATGGCGGGAGATCGCGCCGCCGGCCTCGAGCAGCAGGTCGCCCGGCGTCGTGGGAGGAGCCGTTCCCAGCGCGATGATCGAATCGAGGACGCGGTGACCTCCGAGAACGCCCGGTTCGGGATCGGCGCCGTCGAGCGCGAGGTGCTCGACGAGTACCGGGCCCTGCGGGTCGGTCGCGGTGAATCGGGAGTCGAGCCGACCACCGCGCTCGCCGTGGCGCCCGAGCACCAGGGTCTCGCGGATCACGGCGCTCGCTCCGGCATCGAGTCGGAAGGAACTGCGGCGCTCCACGTCCGCCCCATCGGTCACGACGAAGGGCAGGCCGTGCCACAGCAGGCTGCCGCCGGGCCGGATGACGGCATCCATCGACCAGGACGACCGACCGCCGTCGGCCCGGAAGGCGATCGTGCCGCCGACGTCCTGCAGTTCGAGAAGACACCCGGAGCCGACATCGATCTCGAGGTGCACATGATCGCCGCCGAGCAGCAGCATGCCGGCCGCGGCGAGGGCGACGTGCGCCCGGTCGCGGTCCCGCGAGATCAACCGCGGTGCGAGCGCGCCCACCGCCAGGTCGACCCGCGCGCGCGGGTCGCCGGCGGTCACGGCGATACGGGTGGGGGTCACCCGTGCGAGTGGGAGCGGGCGTGCGGGACGTCGTCGTGCGTGTGCACGAAACCGCCTTCGGGGTGCTCCTCGTCGGCGTGGAAGTGCGGCGCCATCGGCCCGGGGTCCTGCGGGACGTGGTCGCCGGAACGGTGCGCGGCGAGCATGCTCAACACCCATGCGCGCAGCGCCGCCACGGAGTCGGCGTCGGTGCGCGACAGCGCGAGGACCGCCCGCCCCTCGCGGGCGTTCGCGGCATCCGTCACCATCTGCGGCACGTCGACGCCGACGTACGGCGCGAGATCGGTCTTGTTGACCACGAGCAGGTCGGCGCGCCCGATGCCGGGACCGCCCTTGCGCGCGACGTCTCCGCCGCCGGCGACGTCGAGCACGAAGATCTGCGCGTCGACGAGCGCGGGCGAGAAGGTCGCCGTGAGATTGTCGCCCCCCGACTCGATGAGCACGACGTCCAGCGGTGCGAAGTCGCGCTCGAGGTCTTCGGCGGCGAGCAGATTCGTCGTGATGTCGTCGCGGATCGCCGTGTGAGGGCAGGCTCCGGTCTCGACGGCGCGGATGCGCTCGGGTTCGAGGACACCCGCGGACCGCAGGAATCGCGCGTCCTCGTCGGTGTAGATGTCGTTCGTGATCACGCCGAGGCGCAGTTCGTCCGCGAGGGCACGGCACACGGTCGCGATGAGCGACGACTTGCCGGTGCCGACGGGTCCGGCGACGCCGAGCCGGAGGGCGCGAGGGGAAGCGGGGGATTCAGGCACGGAAGAGTCTCCTGTTCGTCACGGCATGGGATTCGGTCCACGCCTCGGTCTGAGGTGCACTGGCCGCCGGGATCGCGTCTGCAGACGTGAGGGCGGCGAGCTGGGGGATGAAGGGGTCGACCACGGCGCACGCGTCGAGCACGAGGCGCACGCCGTCGACGGGATCGCCGGGCTCGAGCTTGAGGAGCGCCGCGACGGCGCAGGCCATGTCGTCGTAGACCGACAGCTGCACCAGCGTCGCGGAATCCACCCCCGCGTGCGCGGCGATCGCGCCGAGCACGATCGGACGGGGCGGCGTGCCGGGCATCCGCAGCAGGGCGCTGATCGGCGGCGAATCCGGCCACAGCATGCGCGCGAGGCGCAGGAGCCCGCGCCCGAGGTCGCGCGACGCAGTGCGCGCGGCGCTGCTGGGCGTGCGTGCCGCCCATGCCCGCTCGACGGGTCCGTACGACTCGCGCACCAGGGCGGCGTGTCGGGCGACCACGGCCGTGGCGGCGTCGACGAGCGCCGTCGTGCGTGCCCGGGCGTGCAGGAACCCCGCGACGTCGGCGCGGTCGAGTCCGCCCTGGAGCGCAGGCTCGAGCCCCGACGAGAACGCGTGGCCGCCCGAGGGCAGGCGTGCGTCGGCGAGCAGCATCGTGACGGTGTGGGCGGCGGCATCCATCGTCGGTGCTCAGAACATGTTGTACAGCTGCGCGAGCGGCAGCGACGACGCCGGAGCGGGCCGGACGTCCTCCCCGTCGATCGAGATCTCGAACGTGTCGGGGCTGATGCGGATGACGGGGAGAAGATCGTTGTTCCTCATGTCGGCCTTGCCGATGTGGCGCGTGGGCTCGACGGCCGCGAGCCGGCGTCGCAGCCCCAGCCTGTCGGCGAGTCCGTCCTCGAGCGCCGCGGGCGACACGTAGGTCACCGACAGGTCGGCGCCGATCGTGTCGCCGAAGGAGGGGCGCATCATCACCGGCTGCGGGGTCGGGATCGACGCGTTCGGGTCGCCGAGCGCGGCCCACGCGATCGCACCGCCCTTGACCACGACGGACGGCCGGACGCCGAAGAACTTCGGCTCCCACACCACGATGTCCGCCATCCGGCCCACCTCGATGGACCCCACGTCGTACGCGATGCCGTGCGCGACGGCGGGGTTGATCGTGTACTTCGCGACGTAGCGTCGTGCCCGCTCGTTGTCGGCGGGCAGCCCGCCGTCGAGCGCTCCGCGACGATGCTTCATGACGTGCGCGACCTGCCACGTGCGCGTGACGACCTCGCCGATCCGCCCCATCGCCTGCGCGTCCGACGAGGTGATCGACAGCGCGCCGATGTCGTGGAGGATGTCCTCCGCGGCGATCGTGGTGGCGCGGATGCGGGACTCCGCGAACGCGAGGTCCTCGGGCACCGACGGGTTCAGATGGTGGCAGACCATCAGCATGTCGAGGTGCTCGGCGACCGTGTTGACCGTATGCGGCAGGGTGGGGTTCGTCGATCCGGGGATCACGTTCGGCAGCCCGGCGATCGACAGGATGTCGGGTGCGTGGCCACCGCCGGCGCCCTCGACGTGGAAGGCGTGGATCGATCGCCCGCCCATGGCCGCGATCGTCGACTCGACGAATCCCGCCTCGTTGAGCGAGTCGGAGTGCAGGGCCACCTGCAGGCCCCAGTCGTCGGCGGCCGTGAGCGAGGCGTCGATCGCGGCCGGCGTCGATCCCCAGTCCTCGTGCACCTTGTAGCCCGCCGCGCCGGCGAGCGCCTGCTCCTTCAGCGCCGCGGCCGAGACGGTGTTGCCCTTGCCGAGCAGCAGCACGTTCACCGGAAGAGGGTCGAGGGCGCGGTGCATCGCCGAGAGGTGCCACGCACCGGGGGTGACGGTGGTCGCCTTGGATCCCTCGGACGGGCCGGTGCCCCCGCCGACGATCGTGGTGATCCCGGTCGCGAGCGCCTCGTGGATCTGGGAGGGGGACAGCAGGTGCACGTGCGAGTCGATCGCGCCGGCCGTGACGATCTTGCCCTCTCCGGCGATGACGTCGGTCGAGGGTCCGATGATCATGTCGATCCCGTCCGAGATGTCGGGGTTGCCTGCGTGCCCGATGCCCACGATCCTCCCGTCGCGGATGCCGATGTCGGCGCGGACGATGCCCCACCAGTCGAGGATGATCGCGTTGGTGATCACGGTGTCCAGCGCGCCGTCTGCGCGACTCGTCGTCGCCTGTGCCATCGATTCGCGGATCGACTTGCCCCCGCCGAACACGGACTCCTCGCCGCCGACGGTCAGATCCTTCTCGATCTCGATCCACAGGTCGGTGTCGCCCAGGCGAACCTGGTCGCCGACGGTCGGTCCGTAGATCGCCGCGTACCGCGATCGGTCAAGCCACGCCATCGAGCACCTCCTCGCCGGGGTTCTTGATGCGGATGCCGGGGACCCGCCGAGCCCCGCGGAGTGCCACGACGTCGAGCTCGCGCGATGCTCCGGGCTCGAAGCGCTGCGATGTGCCCGACGGGATGTCGAGCCGGAACCCGTGCGCGAGCGCCCGGTCGAACTCGAGGGCCGGGTTCGCGTCGGGCAGGTGCAGATGCGAACCGATCTGCACGGGCCGGTCGCCGGTGTTGACGAACACGAGCCGAAGCCTCTCGTCGTCGCGACGATCGGCGTTCACCTCGATCCGGCCGGGCCGGATCCGGTAGGCGCCAGGCCCTTCCGATGACGGCGATGCCATGCGGGTCTCCTTCGGTGGGATCGGGTCAGTCGATGGGGTGATGGATCGTGACGAGTTTGCGTCCGTCGGGGAACGTCGCCTCGACCTGCACGTCGGCCAGCATCTCGGGCACGCCCGGCATGACCTGCTCACGGGTCAAGACGCCTCGCCCCGCCTGCATCAGCTCGGCGACGCCGCGTCCGTCCCGGGCACCCTCGATGACCCAGCACGAGAGCAGCGCGACGGCCTCGGGATGATTCAGCACCACCCCGCGCTCGAGCCTGTCGCGGGCGACCATGGCGGCGACCGAGAGCAGGAGCTTCTCGGTCTCGGCGGGTGTGAAGTGCACGGCATCCCTCCCGGGGGCGGATCGGATGTCAGAAGTGTGCCATAACGGGCGCCGGCCGATTCGGGCCGCGACCGCACACCATCCGCGCCACGACGCGACAGCCGCGCAATCACGGGGATCGCGGCATCCGTGGCCCGAGACGATTAACAAGATCGGAACAATCGAGAAATGTCAGAGCAATGTCACGGGCCCATGCTGGCAACTACCGCAGCAGTCGGCGACCCCGTCGCAGACTGACCCCGGAACCGCGGCGGTCGGCATCATCCGGCCTCCGCAGCGATTCACGCACCACCGGTCGTCCTCTGCTCCACGCTCTGACCCACGGGTCAGCCTGCTCACCGATCCCGGGTCAGCACCGCCGTTGATCGGCGTGCCCGGATCACCCGTCGATCCACGCCGCCCCCCGGCGCGCCTCGGCGACGGCGCAGATCGACGACGCCCACGCCCGCACCGCCCCTGCATCACAGTGAAACGGAGACCCGAATGAGCACCAACCACACACGTCTGAGGAAGGCCCTGGTCATCCCCGCCGTGCTCGCCACCGCCGCGCTCGTCCTCGCCGGCTGCGGCGCTCGCGCCGGCGACACCGCCGAGCCTTCGGAGTCCGGATCGGCCGCGGCTGCGAGCTGCGTCGACACGTCCGGCGACACGATCAAGCTCGGCTTCCTCAACTCGCTCACCGGCGGCATGGCCATCTCGGAGCAGACCGTCTCGAACGTGCTGCACATGGCCGCCGACGAGATCAACGCCGACGGCGGCATCCTCGGCAAGCAGATCGAGTACGTCCAGGAGGACGGCGCGACCGACTGGCCGACATTCGCCGAGAAGACCGAGAAGCTGCTCACGCAGGACTGCGTCGGCGCGATCTTCGGCGGATGGACCTCGTCCTCGCGCAAGGCGGTCAAGCCCGTCGTCGAAGAGCACAACGGCCTGTTCTTCTACCCCGTGCAGTACGAAGGCCTCGAGTCGTCGCCGAACATCTACTACACCGGCGCGACGACCAACCAGCAGATCCTCCCCGCGATGGACTACCTCGCCTCGCAGGGTGTCGAGACGCTCTTCCTCGCCGGCTCGGACTA
>JBEVLS010000073.1:0-4150 GCA_040509015.1 Microbacterium sp. | reverse complement strand
AGGAGCTCGAGGGTGCGCCCGAGGCCGATCAGGACGGCGATCCCGAGCACGACCCACACGCCCGCGAAGATGCGCCGCGGCCAGCTGGTCGCACGGCGGCCGACGAGGTCGGCGACCCCCGAGACGATCGCGCTCAATCCGACGTACACCGTCAGCACCACGATCGAGGTGAGCGGGCGGGTCACGATCAGCAGGCCCAGCAGGAGCGCGACGGCACCGACCGCCAGGAGGACGAAGGGCGGCGCTCCCGACACGAGCCTCGGCAGAACGCTCCACCGCGAAGGGGGGCGTCCGGAGCGTGGCGAGGTCACCGTTCCCATTTTAGATCGGCACCACGTCCGGGCTCGCCTATGCTCGGCCTGTGAGCGACACGGTCAAGGACGCCGCCCGCAGCGCCGAGTCGAGCGGACCCTTCCGCCTGCTCGCCCGCAGCGGGTACGCCGCCAACGGCCTCGTGCACATCCTGATCGGCGTCATCGTGCTGGTCGTCGCGTTCGGCGGCGATGCCGAGTCCGACCAGGCCGGCGCCTTCAAAGCGATCGCCGCGGCGCCCCTCGGGTTCGCCGCCCTGTGGGTGCTCGCCGTCGCGCTCTGGGCGCTCGCCGCCTGGCACGTCGCCGAGGGCGTCCTCTCGCGCAACCGCCGCGCCGACGCCAAGGGCTTCGCACAGAAGTGGGGCGTCCGCGTGTCGGAGTGGGGGCAGGCGGTCGTCTTCCTCGCCCTGGGCGTCATCTCGGCGGCCGTGGCCCTCGGGGCCGAGCCCGACGGCGACGACGCCGCCGAGGGCGCGAGCCGCGGCATCCTCGCCATCCCCGGCGGCCCGTTCCTGCTGGGCGCGATCGGGCTCGGCGTGGGGATCGGCGGCGTGGTCTTCGTCGTCATGGGCGTGATGCGCAGCTTCCGCAAGAAGATGTCGATCCCCTCGTCGCCGCTCGGTCGAGGCGTCGAGGCGCTGGGCGCCGTCGGGTTCGTGGCGAAGGGCGTCGCACTGGCGATCGTCGGGGTGCTGCTGCTCGTCGCGGCGGTGCGCGTCGAGCCGGATGCCGCGGGCGGGCTGGACGGCGCGATCCAGGCGCTCCTCGATCTGCCGTTCGGGCCGTGGCTCGCGGGCGTCGTCGGCGCCGGCTTCATCGCCTACGGCGTCTTCTGCTTCTTCCGCGCCCGGTACGCCCGGCTCTGAGTCAGCGGGCGCGCGGTCGCCCTCCGGGCGCGCTCTCGAGGTCGTTCACGGCGCGGATGAGCCGGAACAGCGATCCCACGCGGAACTGGTCCAGCGTCAGCACGATGCGCGGCAGCTCGACCCTGTCGTCATCCTCCTGCTCACGCCGCAAGGGCCCCGAGCGCTCGATGCGGCCCTCTGCCAGCAGGAAGCCGAACCGCTCGTTCAGGGCTTCGATCTCGGCATCCGTCGGCTCGGCCCTCAGCCGCAGCACCAGGCGCTTGCCCACCCAGCGCATCGAGTCGTAGTTCCGCCAGAAGTCCGTGATCGCCGCGGCGGCCTCTTCGAACGAGTCGGTCACGATCACGCGGTCGAAGTCGTCGGGAGAGACGACACCGGATGCCACGAGCTGGTCGTCGACGAAGCGTCGCAGGCCTGTCCAGAACGTGCCGCCGGGGGCGTCGAGCAGCACGATCGGCGTCGGATCGGCCTTGCCCGTCTGCTGCAGCGTGAGCAGCTCGAACATCTCGTCCAGGGTGCCGAAGCCCCCTGGAACGCACACGAATCCGTGGGACTCCTTCACGAGCATGAGCTTGCGGGTGAAGAAGTACTTCATCGCGACGTTGTTGCCGCCCGCGCCGATCACGGCGTTCGGCTTGTCTTCGAAAGGGAGACGGATCGACACGCCGATCGAGCGCTGCGGCCCCGCGCCTTCCGCCGCCGCCTGCATGATGCCGGGCCCCGCGCCGGTGACGACCATCCACCCGCGCTCGGCGAGCGCAGCGGCGACGTCGGAGGCCTGACGGTACAGCGCGTCGTCGGCGCGCGTGCGCGCGGAGCCGAAGATCGTGACCTTCGGCACGCCTCGGTAGGGCGCGAAGAGGCGGAACGCGGCGCGCATCTCGGTCAGGGCGGAGGACGTGATCTTCAGATCGAGCCGGTCGGTGCCGTCCAGGCCCATGCCGATCGCGGTGGCGAGCATGCGGGCGACGAGATCCTGGTCGGCTCCGATCCCCGCCTCTGCGATCACCTCGCGGAGGGCGTCGGTGACTTCCGGTGGTATCGATGCGCTCTCGGGCATGCCCCCAGCGTCGCACGACGTCGTGCCCGAGGGCGAACGAATCGTGAACGGCTAGGACGCGGCATCCGCCCTGTCAATCCCCTGTCACGACCCGGGCGCCCCGGCGAATGGTGGAGTCATGACCGAGACCCAGAACGAAGAGATCACCGGCCCCGAGGCCATCGCCCGCGTGAAGGAGCTCGTCGAGGACATCGACTTCACGATGCTGACGACGCAGGATGCCGCGGGCAGCCTCGTCTCGCGGCCCATGAGCACGCGCCAGATGGACGATGCGGGCGACATCTGGTTCTTCACCCTCGAGGACAGCAAGAAGGTCGACGAGGCCGAAGCCGACCACGACGTCAACCTCTCGTACCTCGACGCGAAGGGGCACCGGTACGTGTCGGTCGCCGGTCGGGCGCGCACGGTCGACGACCGAGCGAAGATGCAGGAGCTCTACTCCCCCTCGCTCGACATCTGGTTCGAGGAGGGCCTGGACACACCCGGCATCATCCTCTTGAAGGTGACGCCGGTGGAGTGCGAGTTCTGGGAGCCGCGCCACGGCAAGCTGGTCACCGCCGCGGGCATGCTCAAGTCGCTCGTGACGAAGGACACCCCCGACGACCTGATGAGTCACGGCAAGGTCGTCTGCTGACCTCGCCCCCGCTCAGCGGTCGGTGATCCGCGCGACCGCGTCGGCGGCCGAGACGACCTCTCGCTCGCCCGTCCGGCGGTCCCACAGCTCGACCCGCCCCTCGGCGGCATCCCGGCCGACGATCACGATCGTGGGCACGCCGACGAGCTCGGCGTCGCCGAACTTCACGCCGGGAGAAACCTTCGGACGATCGTCGTACAGCACGTCGAAGCCCGCGGTCTCGAGATCGGCGCTGAGCGACGCGGCGAGGTCGAACGCCGCGGCATCCCGGCCCGTCGCGACCACGTGCACGTCGAAGGGTGCGACCGAGGCCGGCCAGATGAGGCCCTTGTCGTCGTTGTTGAGCTCGGCGATGATCGCGAGGATGCGGGTCACGCCGATGCCGTACGAGCCCATCGTCACGGTGACGAGCTTGCCGTTCTCGTCGAGCACCTTGAGCCCGAGCGCGTCGGCGTACTTGCGACCGAGCTGGAAGACGTGGCCGATCTCCATGCCGCGGGCGAGCTCGACGGGTCCGGAGCCGTCGGGCGCGGGGTCGCCGGCGCGCACCGTCGACACCTCGACGACGCCGTCGCCGACGAAGTCGCGGCCCGCGACGAGCGTGTGCACGTGCTTCTGGTCGATGTTGGCGCCCGTGATCCACGAGGTGCCGTCGACGACGCGAGGGTCGAGCAGGTAGCGGATGCCGGTGGCGGACTCGTCGCCGAGGATCGCGCCCGTCTCGGACCAGGGGCCGATGTAGCCCTTGACCAGGAACGGGTTCTTCTCGAAGTCCTCGGCCGTCGCGGGCTCGACCTCGGCCGGGGCGAAGGCGACCTCGACGCGCTTGTCGTCGACGTCGCGGTCGCCCGGGAGTCCGACGACGACGAGTTCGCGCGTGCCGTCGAGGTGCGTGAGGGCGAGCACGACGTTCTTGAGCGTGTCGGCCGCCGTGTAGTCGCCGTCGAGCACGGCGTTCGCGTGGTCGACCAGCGTCGCGATCGTGGGCGTATCCGGCGAATCGAAGATCACCGGCTCGCCGAGTCCCTCGAAGGGGATGGGTTCGGGCGCGACCGTCGTGAACGCCTCGACGTTGGCGGCGTAGCCGCCCGCCGAGCGCACGAACGTGTCTTCGCCGATCGGGGTGGGGTGCAGGAACTCCTCGCTGCGGGAGCCGCCCATCGCGCCGGCATCCGCCTGCACGATGACGTACTCGAGACCGAGACGCTGGAAGATCCGCTCGTACGCGTCGCGCTGCGCCTGGTAGCTGGCATCGAGGCCAGCATCGGTGTAGTCG
>JBEVLS010000072.1:0-3192 GCA_040509015.1 Microbacterium sp. | reverse complement strand
GGGGCACGCGGGACGGCAGGACGCTCTTTCCTGCAGAAGCTGACCCCCTGGCTCTTCCTCGCGGGGGCCGTCGGCCTCCTGCTGCTGTTCACCTACTGGCCGGCGCTGAACCTCTTCTACTACAGCGTCACCGACTGGGACGGCATCGACCTCACGAAGAACTTCGTCGGGCTCGACAACTACGTCCAGGTGTTCACCGATCCGCGCATCTTCAGCGTGTTCTGGGTGAGCCTGTACTACTTCGTCGCGTCGTTCGTCCAGATGGCGATCGCGCTCTACTTCGCAGCGCTCCTGAGCTTCTCGACGCGATTCTCGAACCTCTTCCGCGGCATCCTCTTCTTCCCCTACCTCATCAACGGCGTCGCGGTGGGCTTCGTCTTCCTCTACCTGTTCCAGCCCGGCGGAACGCTCGACACGGTCCTGTCCTGGTTCGGCGTCGCCGAGCCGCCGCAGTGGCTGGGCAACCCCGACATCGTGAACTGGTCCCTCGCCGGCACCTCGGTGTGGCGGTACACGGGTCTCAACTTCGTGCTGTTCCTCGGCGCGATCCAGTCCATCCCGCATGAGCTCTACGAAGCAGCCGACCTCGACGGCGCCAATCGCTGGCAGCAGTTCTGGGCCATCATCTTCCCCGGCATCCGGCGCATCATCGGCCTGTCGTTCATCCTCGCGATCGCGGGCAGCCTCTCGGTGTTCGAAGTGCCGTTCATCATGACGGGCGGCGCGAACGGATCGGCGACGTTCGTCATACAGACCCTGCAGACGGCCTTCAGCTTCCGGCAGGTCGGACTCGCGTCCGCCATGGCCGTCGTGCTCCTCGCGATCGTGCTGGTCGTGACCTTCATCCAGCGCAAGCTCTTCCCCGACGAGAAGGTGGACCTCACATGACCGCCACCGCCCTTCCGCCACGGCGCTTCGGCAGCGCCCGCCCGCTCCGCGAGCGCATCGGCTCCATGAGCGCGACGACCGCGAAGTACGTCAGTCTGGTCATCGCCGGCGTCGTGACGCTCCTCCCGCTCTCGGTCCTGCTGTTCGCAAGCCTCAAGACCAAGAGCGAGTACGCGCAGACCGGCCCGTTCGAGCCGCCGGCGAACTGGCTGAACTTCGACAACTTCGTCACCGCGTTCACCAGCGGCAAGATGCTCGAGGGCTTCGTCAACACGACGATCGTGCTGGCGGTGTCGCTCGTGGGCACCATCTTCCTGGGGACGATGGCCGCCTACGCGCTGGACCGGTTCGCGTTCAGGGGCAAGAAGCTCGTGTTCGGGCTGTTCCTGCTGGCCACGCTCATCCCGGGTGTGACGACGCAGGTGGCGACCTTCCAGCTCATCAACGGGCTGGGGCTCTACGACACCAAGGCGGCGCTGATCCTGCTCTTCATGGGCACCGACATCATCGCGATCTACCTGTTCATCCAGTTCATGCAGGGCATCCCCATCTCGCTCGACGAGGCCGCGATGATCGACGGGGCGAACCGCTGGACCATCTACTGGAGAATCGTCCTGCCGCTGCTCAAGCCCGCGATCGCGACGGTGGTCATCATCAAGGGCATCGCGATCTACAACGAGTTCTACGCCCCGTTCCTCTATCTGCCGTCCGAAGGCCTGATATCCACCTCCCTCTTCCGTTTCAAGGGTCCGTTCGGTGCGCAGTGGGAGGTGATCGCGGCCGGCACGATCGTCGTCATCATTCCGACCCTGATCGCCTTCCTGCTTCTGCAGCGGTGGATCTACAAGGGCCTGACCTCAGGAGCAGTCAAGTGACATCCCGCACCACCCGCACGCTCTCGGGCGGCTGGACCGCGCACGCCGCCGCCGGGCCCGCACCGGACGCGATCGCCGCCGCGAGGATCCCCGCGGCGGTGCCGGGGACGATCCACGTCGACCTGCTCGCGGCCGGGCTCATCCCCGATCCCTTCCACGGCGTCAACGAGGCGCTCCTGGCGTGGATCGGCCTGGTGGACTGGACTTTCGAGACCACTTTCGCCTGGACGCCCGACGGGCGCTCCCGACAGGACCTCGTCTTCGAGGGCCTCGACACCGTGGCGACCATCCGTCTGAACGGGCGGATCATCGGCGAGACCGCGAACCAGCACCGCTCGTACCGGTTCGACGTGGGATCGCTCCTCGTCGACGGCGACAACCACCTCGAAGTGGCGTTCCGCGCCCCGGTCCCGTACGCCAACGCGCAGAGCCTGGCCTTCGGCGCCCGCCCGCGCCCGTATCCGCTCCCCTACGAGGCGATCCGCAAGTCGGCCTGCAACTTCGGGTGGGACTGGGGCATCGCCACGTACACGAGCGGGATCTGGAAGCCCGTCCGACTGGAGTCGTGGTCCGGCGCCCGCCTCGCGGAGGTGCGGGTCACCGCCGCACCGCACGGCGAGGGCGGCTCCGTCGATGTGGACGTCGTCATCGAGCGGGATGCCTCCGACGCCGCCGTGTCGACGTCGCTCACGGTGAGCGGTCCGGGGCTCGAGGGCGACGCGCCCCCGACGGTCGTCGCGCAGGTCGACGGCGATCAGACGCGCCTGCACCTCGACCTCGATGCCGTGGAGCGCTGGTGGCCCGCCGGCTACGGCGAGCAGCCGCGGTACGTCGTCGACATCGGCCTTCACATCGACGATGACGACGTCGACCGCACGCACCGCAGCGTCGGCTTCCGCACGGTGGAGTGGGACACATCGGCGGATGCCGCCGGCAACGCGTTCACGCTCGTCGTCAACGACCAGCCGATCTTCGTCAAGGGCGTCAACTGGATCCCCGACGACGCCCTCCCCGTCCGGGTCGACCGGGCACGCGTGGAACGGCGGTTCCGGCAGGCGCTCGACGCGAACCTGAACCTGATCCGGGTGTGGGGCGGCGGACTCTACGAGTCCGACGACTTCTACGATCTCGCCGACGAGCTCGGACTTCTGACCTGGCAGGACTTCCTCTTCGCCTGCGCGGGCTACCCCGAGGAGGAGCCCCTGCGCTCCGAGATCGAGGCGGAGGCACGGGAGAACATCGTGCGGCTCGCGTCGCATCCGTCCCTCGTGCTGCTCACGGGCAACAACGAAGCACTCGAGGGGTTCGAGGACTGGGGCTGGAAGCGCCGACTCGACGGCAGGACGTGGGGAGCGCACTACTACTACGAGCTCTTCCCGCACCTGATCGCCGAGCTGGCCCCGCACGTGCCGTACATCCCCGGCAGCCC
>JBEVLS010000071.1:0-5046 GCA_040509015.1 Microbacterium sp. | reverse complement strand
CGCCCGTGAGCAGGATGCCCATGCGCTCGTCGATCGCCACGTCGAGCACGCGCTGGACGATGTCGGCGGGCGTGAGGTCTTCGCCCGTCTCGCGCAGTTCCTGGATGCGGGCGGTGACGCCGTCGATCTTCTCACCGGCGATGCGCTCGGTGAGAGCGAGCATGAGCTCGTCCTTGGTCTCGAAGTTGGAGTAGAACGCCCCGCGGCTGAATCCGGCCCGCTCGCAGATCGCCTCGACGGATGCCGCGTCCAGCCCGACCTCGGCGAAGACCTGCGCCGCGGCGTCGAGCAGCTTCTGTCGAGTCGCTTCGCGGCGACGTGTCGCCGGCATCGCGATATCGGTCATGCCCACTCCTTCCGCGCCGAGCCATCAGGCCCATCTTCACACGCATCACTCAGCTTGCGGCGCCCGCATCGCCTTACGATACACTCATGTATCCGATACAGCGCTGTATCCAACCTGTCTGATTCCCGGAACCCGGAGGCGCTGTGTCGACTCTTCTGTACTCGCTCGGCCGCTGGTCGTACCGCCACCCGTGGCGAGTCCTCGTGTCGTGGATCCTGCTGCTCGGCATCGCCGGCGGCGGCGCCGCGCTCTTCAGCACCGGCACCGACAACTCCTTCTCGATCCCCGGCACCGAGTCGCAGGCCGGTCTCGAGCAGCTGAACCGCACGTTCCCCCAGGTGAGCGGCACGAGCGCGCAGATCGTGATCGTCGCGGACGACGGCGAGTCCGTCGTCGACGACCCCTACGCGAGCGCCATCACGGATGCCGTGGACGAGCTCGATGGGATCGAGGGCGTCCTGGGCGTCACCGACCCGTTCGACGAGATGGTGAAGGGTCTCGTCAACGACGACGAGAGCGCCGCGATCATCCGACTGCAGTTCGACGGTCAGGCCACCGACGTCTCTCCGGAATCGAAGCAGGCGCTCACCGACGTCGCCGCCGAACTCGAAGACGCCCTCCCGGCCGGCTCGCAGGTCGCCCTCGGCGGAGACCTCTTCTCGATGTCGGTCCCCGGCATCACCGTGACCGAACTGGTCGGCATCCTCATCGCCCTGCTCGTGCTCATGGTGACGTTCCGCTCGTTCCTCGTCGCGGGACTCCCCCTCGCGACCGCGCTCGTGGGCGTCGGCCTGTCGATGGCGCTCATCCTGCTCTCGACCGCCTTCGCCTCGATCTCGTCGACGACTCCGCTCCTGGCGCTCATGCTCGGACTCGCCGTCGGCATCGACTACGCCCTCTTCATCGCCGCGCGACATCAGGACCAGGTGCGCGGCGGCATGGACCCCGAGGAATCCGTCGCCCGCGCGACCGGCACCGCCGGCTCGGCCGTCGTGTTCGCCGGCGTGACGGTGCTCATCGCGCTCATCGGCCTGAGCTTCGCCGGCATCCCGTTCCTCACGACCATGGGGATCGCGGCATCCGTCGCCGTCGCGCTGTCGGTCGCCGTCGCGGTGACCCTCACGCCGGCGCTGCTGGGCTTCGTCAAGGGCCGGGTCGTCGGACGGATGCCGAAGGCGCGGCGTGCGTCGACGCGTCGCCCGCGGCGCGGGTTCGCGAGCCGCTGGGTCGGCGGCGTGACGCGGCATCCCGTCGTCACCACCATCGCCGTGGTCCTCGGTCTCGGCGTGCTCGCGATCCCCGCGGGGAGCCTCGCGCTCGCCCTGCCGAACGCGGGCGTGCAGCCCGAGGCCTCGCAGGCGCGCCAGAGCTACGACCTGGCCGCCGAGCAGTTCGGCCCCGGCTTCAACGGGCCGATCATCCTCACCGGCACGATCGTGACCTCGACCGATCCGGTCGGACTCATGGACGACCTCGCCGCCGAGATCGAGAACGTGCCCGGCGTGAAGGAGATCGCGCTCGCCACCCCGAACGAGACGGCCGACACCGGCATCATCCAGGTGATCCCCGAGACCGCCCCCGACGACCCCGCCACCGCGCAGCTCGTGCGCGACCTGCGGGCCGAAGCCGACCTGCTCTACGACGAGTACGGCATCGACCTCACCGTCACCGGCTTCACCGCCGTCGCGATCGACATCTCGGACCGCCTCGGCGCCGCGCTGCTGCCGTTCGGCATCTTCGTCGTCGGCCTCTCGTTCATCCTCCTGATGATCGTCTTCCGCTCGATCGCCGTGCCGGTCACCGCGGCCCTCGGATACCTGCTGTCGGTGCTCGCGGCGTTCGGCGTCGTGGCGGCGGTGTTCGAGTGGGGCTGGTTCGCCGAACTCCTGCACGTGTCGCGCGTGGGACCGGTCATCAGCTTCATGCCGATCGTCCTCATGGGCGTGCTGTTCGGGCTCGCGATGGACTATCAGGTGTTCCTCGTGTCGCGCATGCGCGAGGACTACGTGCACGCCTCGCGTGCCCGCCGCGGTCGGGCGGACCGCCTCACGGCCATCGGCGCCGTGCGGTCGGGCTTCACGGCATCCGCCCGCGTCGTCACGGCCGCCGCGTTCATCATGTTCGCCGTCTTCGCGGCCTTCGTGCCCGAAGGCGACTCATCGATCAAACCGATCGCCCTGGGCCTGGCCGCGGGCATCGCGATCGACGCGTTCCTCGTGCGCATGACGCTGATCCCCGCCGTCATGGCGCTCCTCGGCGACAAGGCGTGGTGGATGCCGCGCTGGCTCGACCGACTGCTCCCGCACTTCGACATCGAAGGCGAAGCGGTCGAGCGCGAACTCGCGCTGGCCGACTGGCCCGAACCCGACACGACCGCCGTCGTCGTCGGCGAGCGCGTCGCCGTGCGCGCCGAGACGGGCCGTGCGGCGGGCGACGTCGTGCTGTTCTCGGGGGCGAGCTTCCGGGTCGAGCCCGGCGGCACCCTGCTCGCCACCGGCGATCCCCGCGGCGCACGCGCGTTCGCCCTCACCGTCGCCGGGCGCCTGGCCCCGACCGACGGCCTGCTGCGCGTTGCGGGGCACCTGCTGCCCGGCCGGGCGGCGTGGGTGCGCGCCCACGTCGGAGTCGCCCTGCTCGCAGATGCCGACGACCCCGTCCGCGAACTCGCGCGCGCCCTGCGCGGTCGCACGCAGCTCGCGGTGATCGACGGCCTCGACACGCTCGACGCCGCGCAGCGCGACCAGGCCGCCGCCCTGGTGCGCGACGCCGCGTCCTCCGCGCGCGCGCCGCTCACCATCGTCGCGACCGCGCAGACCGAGGGCCCCGCCCTCGCTGTGCTCGCCGACGCCCACCGTCCCGACCTGACAACCCTCTCCGTGCGCGCCGGAACGCGCACGGCGAACGCCGAGGTGACCTCATGACCGCCCACTCCCCCATCGAGCGAGCCCGCTCGCGCCGCCCCGTCACGTGGCTGACCCTGGTCGGCGTGCTGCTGCTGCCCGTCATCATCGGCGGCATCCTCGTCGCCTCGCTCTACAACCCGGTCGAACGCCTCGACAGCATGAGCGCCGCGATCGTGAACGAGGACGAGCCCGTCACGATCGACGACCAGACGGTGCCCCTCGGCCGCCAGCTGACCGCCGGACTCGTCGACGGATCGGACGATCAGCCGTCGAACCTCGACTGGACGATCTCGAACGCCGACGACGCGGCCGAAGGACTCGCCGACGGCACGTACGCCGCCGTCATCACGATCCCCTCGAACTTCTCCGCCGCCGCGACCTCGACCAGGCCCGGCGAGACGCCCGAGAAGGCCACGATCGAGGTGCAGACGCCGCCCGACAGCCTGATCGTCGACGACGCCATCACGGCGCAGGTGGCCTCGGCCGCGGCATCCGTCATGGGAGACCAGCTCTCATCGGTGTATCTCGAGAACGTCTTCCTCGGCTTCACGACCCTCGGCGACCAGCTCGGCGAGGCGGCCGACGGTGCCACGCAGCTCGCCGACGGCGCCACGGAGGCCGCGAACGGCGCGACCCAGCTCGCCGACGGGATGCCGCAGCTGTCCAGCGGAGCGGCGAGCCTCGCATCCGGAGCCACCGCGCTGCAGTCGGGGCTCGGTCAGCTCGGCGCGGGCGCTCAGGGCGCCGCGGACGGCGCGAACCAGCTCGCCGCCGGTGTGAACGCCGGCGCCGACCAGCTCGTGGCGACGGGGATCGTTCCTGCGGAGCTGACACAGGTGGCAGGCGGGGCGGCCACGGCGACGGGCCTCGCCGCGACGAACGCCGGCAGCGCGGCAGCAAGCCTCCAGACTCTGGCCGCGACGTGCACGCAGTCGACGGAGTTCTGCCAGCAGCTCGGTGCCGCCGCCCTTTCGGCAGGCACGGCATCCGTCATCCTCAACGGCGACGGCACGTCCTCCAACCCCGGCGCGGCGACCCTCACGACCCTCACGTCGAACGGGCTGGGCCAGCTCGCGGCGCAGGCGCCCGCGACGCTCGCCGACCAGCTGCGCACGATCGCGGCGAACGTCTCGACCCTCGCGGGCGGCGTCGGCCAGGTCGCGGGCGGCATCGGCCAGTCCGCGGCCGGAGCCGGACAGCTCGCGTCGGGCGCCTCGCAGCTCGCCGGCGGCCTCGACCAGGCCGGTGCAGGAGCGACCTCGCTCGCCGACGGCGTGCAGCAGCTCGCGGACGGCACCGGCGAACTCGCCGGCGGCCTGACCACGGCCGTCGACGAGGTGCCGACGTACACCGACTCCGAGGCGGCGAGCCTGGCATCCGTCGTCGCGAACCCGGTCGAGACCGAGGGCGTCGGCACGTCGCTCTTCGGGGCCTCGGCGATCCCGCTCCTCGCGATGCTCGCGCTGTGGTTCGGCGGTCTCGGCACCTTCATCGCTCTGCAGGCCGTCTCGCGCCGTGCGCTCTCGGCCCGTGAGCCGTCGGTCGCCCTCGCGTTCCGGGCGTTCCTCCCCGCCGGCGCGCTCGGCGCCGCGCAGGGTCTTCTCGTCGCCGGCGTCGTTCAGCTCGCGGCCTCGTACGAGTGGGGCCAGTGGTGGGCGTTCGCCGGGATCACCGTCGTCGCCGGCATCGCGTTCGCGGCCGTGAACCAGGCGCTCGTCGCCGTCTTCGGCGGCGCCGGGCGGTGGATCTCGGCCGTCGTCGGCGTGCTCGCCGTCGCGACCGGGGTGGTCTCCACCG
>JBEVLS010000070.1:0-4184 GCA_040509015.1 Microbacterium sp. | reverse complement strand
AGCAGCGCGTTGAGGGCCGTGTACCGCAGGGCCCGCGCCGACACGTCGGTCGCGACCAGGTGGTCGACGTGGCGCCGCGCGCGGAGGGATTGGATGCCGCAGCCGGTGCCGATGTCGAGACCCCGCGCCGCGGGGGTCGGCAGCTGCAGCTGAGCGAGCGTCTGCGACGCGCCGCCCACCCCGAGCACGTGGTCGTCGGGGAGCGGACCCTGGAGCGCTGTCTCGTCGAGGTCGCTCGCGATCCACCACTCGTCGTCGCCGCGTTCGTCCGCGAACGCCTGGGGGCGGACGATCGCGCTCGGCGAGACGTCGTCGCCGTCCACGGTCGCGAGCTCCAGACGCTCGAGTCCGACGACGCCGGTCCGCGGCAGGGCGCGTTCGACCGAGGCCGCGGGTTGCGGCATCCCGAGCATGAAGAGTCGGCCGAGCACGGCGAGCGCGTCGTCCCTGGCACCGAGGGCCCGCGCCGCGGGGGCGCGGAGTCCTCTCGCGATCGCCGTGTCGGCTGTGTCTCCCCACGCCGCTCGCAGCGATGCGGACGAGTACCCGGCGTCGCGGAAGTCGTCGGCCAGAGAGCTCGCCGCGTCCGGCGAGAGGAAGGGATCGGGTGCGGTCACATCTCCCATTCAACCGCGGCCTGTCGGGGGTCTCGTGGGCGCGGACCGTAGAATCGCAGCTGATCGTGCGGTCCGCATCGCACAGGAGCGAAACCAGAGCCATGACCGTGACCCCTCCGCGGAAGCGCCGCGCGCGACATCGCGTCGCCTCGCGAATCGCCGCCCTCGTGGCGACGGCGACCCTCGTGGCCGGCCTCGTCGTCCCGGTGACCGCGGCCCACGCGTCGCCCGCCACCCCGACTCCGACGCCCACCGCGGCCTCCGAGCCGGGCACGACCGCCCTCACCCTCGCGCCCATCGGCAACGGCATCCTGAATCCCGGCGAGGGCCTCACCGTCTCGGTGACTCTCCAGAACGGCACCGGCGTCGCGCTCGCGCCCACCTCGGTGACGCTGTCGCTCGGCACCACCGCTCTTCCCGATCGGGCGGCACTCGGCTCGTGGCTCGCCGGCGAGACGCAGGGGGTGTCCGCCGAAGCGGTCGGCTCGGTGGCGCTGGAGTCCGTCGAGCCAGGCGGGCAGCGCACGTCCGCGATCTCCGTGCCCGCCGACGCTCCGGCGCTCGGCGCCCTGGCCCCGGGCGTCTACCCGATCGTCGCCGAGTACGCGTCGGGGAGCGGCACGGTGTCGTCGACGAGTGTCGTCGTGGTGCCGACGGGCGCGCCGATGCAGGTGAGCGTCGTGGTGCCGATCACGGCGGGTCCGCGGTCCACTGCGCTTCTCACCGCCGCCGAGCTCGCCGAGCTGACGAGCGTCTCGGGCGGACTCACCGACCAGCTCGAGGGCGTCGAGGGGACGAGCGCGATCCTCGGGGTGGATCCGGCCATCCCCGCCGCGATCCGCGTGCTCGGCGTGTCGGCACCCGAGTCGGCGACGGCGTGGCTCGAACGCCTCGAAGGTCTTCCGAACGCCCGCTTCGCGCTCCAGTTCGGCGACGCCGACCCCGCCGTCCAGATCGAGGCGGGCCTGTCCTCACCTCTCGCTCCGACGACGCTGGCACCTTTGATGTCGCCGGTCGACTTCCCCCGGACGAATCCGACGTCCACTCCCACCCCCACCGCCACGCCGAGCCCGACGCCCACTCCGACGGCGCAGCCCGAGGGGCCGGTGCTTCCGACGATCGACGAGCTCACCGACATCGGACCGACGCGCGCCCGCATCTACTGGCCCGCGGGCGACGGGATCACCCCCGCCACCGTTCAGACGCTCGGCGCGATCACCGTCGACGACGACCCCTCCTACACGCTCCTCCCGTCGACGGCGCTGACCTCGGCAGGGTCGGGGCGCGCGGATGCGGGCGACGCGGCCCTGGTGGTGTCGGACGCGGACGTCTCACTCGCGCTCAGCGAGGCGGCCGAGCTCGACGAGTCCGCACTGCGCGGCGCTCCCCTGGCCGCGGCATCCGCTTACCTCGCCTTCGCCTCGGCGGACGGCGCGACCGTCGTGGCCGCGCTCGACAGAGGCACGGACCGATCCAACGTCGGGCTCCGCACCGCGGTGACCACCGCGACGGAGTTCCCCGGCGCCGAGCCTCAGTCGCTCTCCGGGCTGCTGGCCGCCGACGCCGACGCCGTCGAGATCGCGGATGCCGATCCCCCCGCAGAGCGGGTCGGCCAGGCCACCGCGCTCCTCGCGGACGAAGGCGAGATCTCGCGCTTCGCGACGATCCTCGACGAGCCGACGCAGCTGACCGGCGAGGAACGCGCCGAGATCCTGCAGCTGCTCGGCGTGGGGTGGGCGGCGATCCCGACCCAGGCACGCACGGCCGTGGCCACGCACCGCGTGTCGACGACGACGACGCTGGAGTCCGTGAGTCTGCTGCCGTCGCCGACGATCAACCTCCTCGCCGCGGGCGCCGGCCTGCCGTTCACCGTGCGCAACGATCTGCCCTACTCGGTCAACCTCGTGCTCTACGCGAGCCCGGACGACCTGCGACTCAACGTGCGGCGGGCCAACGACATCGTGGCGACACCGCTCAGCAACACCAGGGTCGAGGTTCCGGTCGAGGCCCGCGTCGGCAACGGAGAGGTGACCCTCGACCTGCAGCTGCGCAGCCCCTCGTTCGTCACGATCGGACCGCCCCGGTCGGTCGAGGTCAATGTGCGCGCCGAATGGGAGACCGTGGGCCTGGTCGCACTGTCGATCATCGTGGGCGGTCTGGTGCTGCTCGGCGTCATCCGCACGGTGCTGCGCATCCGCTCCCGGCGCAGCGGCAGGACGACGGATGCCGCGCCCGCCGCCGACGGCGACGAGGACGCCTCGTGAGCCCGAGCCTCGGCCGGGCGAGCGTGCTCCTCGGAGCGGGCACGATCGTCTCTCGCCTGACCGGGTTCCTGCGCACCGTCGTGCTGGTGTCGGCGATCGGCGCGACGACGGGCGCCGGCAACGCGTTCGCGATCGCCAACCAGCTGCCCAACAACATCTACGCGGTGATCCAGGCGGGTCTGCTCACCGCGGTGGTCGTCCCGCAGATCGTCAAGGCCGCTCGGCACGACGACGGCGGAAGCGCCTTCGTCTCCAAGCTTCTGACGCTCGGCACCGTCGTGCTCCTCGGGGTGACGGCCGTCGCGGTCGTGGCCGCCCCGCTGCTCGTCCAGCTCTACGCGCCGAACTTCTCACCGGACCAGCAGGCCATCACGACCGCTTTCGCCTACTGGTGCCTGCCGCAGATCCTCTTCTACGGGCTCTACGCCCTCGTGGGCGAGACTCTCAACGCCCGGCGGGTCTTCGGACCGTTCACGTGGGCGCCGATCATCAACAACGTCGTCTCGATCGCCGGATTCGGCGCCTTCATCGCGATCTTCGGGCTCACCGAGTCGATCGACCACTGGACCCCCGCGATGGTCGCCCTCCTGGCCGGCACGGCGACGTTCGGGATCGCCGTCCAGGCCGCGATCCTTTTCTTCTTCTGGCGTCGCACCGGGTTGCACGTCCGTCCGGACTTCCGTTGGCGCGGAGTCGGGCTGCGCCACATAGGCCGCCTCGCCGGCTGGACCTTCCTGATGGTCATCGCCGGGCAGCTCGCGGGCCTCGTGCAGTCGCAGATCCTCTCCGAGGTGAACGAGGGCTTCCCAGGGGTGTTCGTCTCGCAGAACGCCTGGCTGCTGTTCATGCTCCCGTACTCGATCATCGCGGTCTCGATCGGAACGCCGTACTTCACCCAGCTCAGCGAGCACGCCGCAGCGGGTCGTCACGAAGAGGTGCGCGCCGACATCGGACGCAGCCTCCGCACCGTCGGCCTCTTCATCGTCGCCGCGACGGCGGCCCTCGCGGCGGCTGCGATCCCGGCATCCCGGATCTTCACGAACACATCGGCCGAGGCGGTGGATGCCGCGCTCGTGCTCGTGTGCTTCCTGTCGGGCCTGCTCCCCCTCTCGGTGCTCTTCATCGTGCAGCGCACGTTCTACGTCTACAACGACACCCGCACGCCGTTCCTCTTCACTCTCGTGCAGTGCGTCCTCGTCGTCGTGACGGCCCTGCTGGCCTCGTGGCTCGTGCCGCTCGAGTTCCTCGCCGCGGGCATCGCCGCCGGCCAGTCGATCGCGGGGATCGTGCAGATGGTGCTCGC
>JBEVLS010000069.1:0-3583 GCA_040509015.1 Microbacterium sp. | reverse complement strand
CGACACCGGGCCGCGGCATCCGCACCATCCGCCCACCCGCTCTCGGAACCACCCTCGGAGACCTCCCCGTGCTACGCACCATCGGCCAGCGGCTGCTGCTGCTGATCCCGACCCTGCTGGGCCTTTCGGTCCTCCTCTTCTTCTGGGTCCGCTCGCTGCCCGGCGGCCCCGCCGTCGCCCTCCTCGGCGAACGCGCGACCCCTGAGGCCGTCGAGCAGATCAACGAGCTCTACGGCTTCAACCGACCGCTGTTCGAGCAGTACTTCATCTGGCTCGGACGACTGGTCTCGGGCGACTTCGGCCAGTCGATCCAGACCCGCGCCACGGTCGTCGACGAGTTCGCCCGCCGGCTGCCGGCGACGCTCGAGCTCAGCTTCTTCGCGATCATCATCGCCGTCGGCGTCGGCATCCCGCTCGGCTACCTCGCAGCCCGCCGTCACGGCAAGGCCGCCGACCACGTGCTGGTCGGTGCGAGCCTGCTCGGCATCACGATCCCGGTCTTCTTCCTCGCGTTCATCCTCAAGTGGGTGTTCGCGGTCCAGCTCGGCTGGCTGCCGTCCGAGGGGCGGCAGGACCCGCGGATGGACGCCACGCACTACACGGGCTTCTACGTGCTCGACGGCATCATGACGGGCGAGTGGGATGCCGCGTGGGACGCGTTCATCCACCTGATCCTCCCGGCGGTCGCCCTCGCGACGATCCCGCTCGCGATCATCGTCCGCATCACGCGGGCCTCCGTGCTCGAGGTGCAGAACTCGGACTACGTCCGCACCGGTCTCGCCAAGGGCGTGTCGCGCGGCACGATCCGCAGCCGCTTCATCCTGCGCAACTCCCTGCTGCCCGTCATCACCACGATCGGTCTGCAGGTCGGCCTGCTGATCTCGGGAGCCGTGCTCACAGAGACGGTCTTCGCCTTCCCCGGCATCGGCTCGTTCATGTATCGGGCGATCTTCACCCGTGACTATCCGGTGCTGCAGGGCTTCATCATCTTCATCGCGATCGGCTATGCGCTCATCAACCTGCTGGTCGACGTCTCGTACAGCTTCATCGACCCGAGAGTGAGGGTCCAGTGACTTCGGCCATGCTTCCTCCCGCCCCGATGGGCGGTCCCGTCGACGACACCTCGGTCGACGATCGCGAGCTGCTCTCGGCGACGTCCGGTGGCGGCGGCTTCTGGCGCGGCGTGTTCCGACGCCTGCGCCGCAACCCGAGCGCCTGGGTCGGCTTCGTCATCATCGGGGTCTTCGTGCTCATCGCGGCGCTCGCGCCGCTGCTGGCGCCCTACGGAGCGACCGAGCTTCCCGGTCAGCGCTTCATCACCCCGACGCACATCCCCGGACCCGGAGAGCTGCCGGAGTTCCCGCTCGGCCTCGACCGCTTCGGCGGCGACGTGCTCTCGAAGCTCATCTGGGGTGCGCAGGCGACCCTGCTGATCGGCGTCGTGTCGACGGCGATCGGCCTCGTCGGCGGCATGATCCTCGGCTTCCTCTGCGGCATGTTCGGCGGGTGGGTCGACACGCTCATCATGCGCATCGTCGACATCATGCTCTCGATCCCGAGCCTCCTGCTCGCCGTCTCGATCGCCGCGATCCTGGGCCAGACGCAGCTGTCGATCATGATCGCGATCGGCGCCGCCCAGGTGCCGATCTTCGCGCGCCTCCTGCGTGCGTCGATGCTGCAGCAGCGCACCGCCGACTACGTGCTCTCCGCGCAGACGCTCGGCCTCGGACGCGGCACGATCACGATGACCCACGTGCTGCCCAACGCGGTCGGCCCGGTCATCGTGCAGGGCACGCTGTCGCTGGCGACGGCGGTCATCGAGGCCGCGGCGCTGTCGTACCTCGGCCTCGGCGGCGGTCTGCCGCAGACGGCCGAGTGGGGCCGCATGCTGACCTACGCGCAGCTCGAACTCGCGGTGTCGCCGTGGCTCGCGTTCCTGCCCGGCATCTGCATCACGATCACCGCGCTCGGCTTCACCCTGCTGGGCGAGGCGCTGCGCGAGGCGATGGATCCTCGCACCCGCAAGCGCTGACGCTCTCATCCGCATCGCGGCGCTGAGCGTTCTCGGTCGGCCGCGTAGGCTCCGTACGTGATCAGCGACGACCGGATTCGCGAGATGGCGGACGACCTGGCCGCGGTGGCCGGCGTCCGTGCGGTCGCGCTCGGCGGAAGCCGCGCGCGCGGCACCCACCGCCCCGATTCGGACGTCGACCTCGGCGTGTACTACGACGACGACCTCGACCTCCGTGCGCTCGAAGCGGTCGCCGCGCGGTGGAACGGGCAGGCGATCCCGGTAGTGGGCCCGGGCGGCTGGGGGCCGTGGGTGGACGGCGGGGCGTGGTCGACCGTGGACGGCACGGCCGTCGACTGGATCCTGAGAGACGTCGGCCGCGTCGTCGAGCAGTGCGAGCGGGCGCGGCGCGGGGAATTCGCCTTCCACCCGCAGCCGGGCCACCCGTTCGGGTTCCTCGACGTCGCCTACGCGGGCGAGGTGGCCATGTGCGTGCCTCTCCGCGACGACCACGGGTTCCTGGCGCAGACGGCGGCGCGGGTGACGCCGTACCCCGAGCCGCTGCGCGCGGCGATGCTCCGCAACCTCTGGCAGGCGGACTTCCTGCTCGACGGTGCGAAGAAGGGAGCGGATGGGGCGGATGCCGCCTACGTCGCCCTCTGCGCGACCACCGCCGCGATGCTCATCGCCCACGCCTGGCACGCTGCGGCAGGGCAGTGGGTCACGAACGAGAAGAACCTCGTGCCGCACGTCGCGTCGCTGCCGGTCGACACCCGCGGATTCGCGGAGCTGGCGGCATCCGTCCTGGGAGACCTGGGCACGACCCCGGAACGCCTGCACGCCGCGCTCGCCGCGCTGCGGGACGCCCCGCGTCCGGCCCTCAGTCCGGAACGATGACGACGCTCTGGATCAGGTCGTCGCGCAGGGTGAAGCGGAAGGGACTGGTGCCGTTGAATCCGTTGCCGCTCACCTTCAGGTGCACGAGGTAGGTCTCGGGCTCCGTCTCGGATGCGATGTCGACGAGTTCGAAGTGGGACTGCTTGCCGATGTTGTCGGTGCGATCCCAGGCCCGGATGCCGTCGTGCCCGCGTGCGACACGACCCCAGTCGTCGAGCGAGCCGTCCTCGGTGAACGAGGCGACGAACGCGTCGGAGTCGCCGGCATTCGTGGCATCGATGAATGCCGCTATCGGAGAAGGGGTCTCAGCCATGATCCGATCTTCCACCGCCTTCGCCGAGACGTCCAGGCACGGCACGCCTGCACGGACGGCCCCGGTCAGCTGCGCTGGACGAAGTGGCGCACCGTGTCGTCGCGGTCGACGAGGAAGCGATCGTCCTCGGGGTAGTACACGGCTCGCTCGATGTCTTCCCCCGCGAATCCCCGGATGCTCTCGAGACTGTCCCAGCGCGATACGGTGACGATCTCGGTCAGCCCGTCCTCGAGCTCGCGGGTCAGGGTCCAGGCGTCTCGATTGCCCGGGACCGACCGGTACTCCTCTATGCCCGTCCGCTCGACGTAGGCGACGTACTCGTCGCGATCCGCGGTGCGGACGACGCCCCGCCACATCCGGAC
>JBEVLS010000068.1:0-22756 GCA_040509015.1 Microbacterium sp. | reverse complement strand
CGGCATCAGCGGACAGGCCAGGACCCGTCGAGCCGATCCTCCGGATCCAGGCGCCCGATCTGGATGAAGTAGTCGGTGAGGCTCGCGGCCTGTGCCCTCGCCCAGCCGATCTGGCGCGTGTGCAGCTCGTCGACCGTGTCGGGAAGCCACGCCGCGTAGCGTTCCGCGAGCGCCTGGGCGACGCGTCCGGCCGCCACGGCGTCCGCGGCTGCCTCGTGAGCCGCGTCGAGGCGCACGGCGTAGTGCTCGGCCACCACGGCGAGCGTGCGCTTGCCGCGGCGCCAGCGGTCGTAGCGCTTGTCCATCACGAGCGGGTCGATGACCGGGGCGGGCGCATCGAGAGGGCGGATGCCGTGCCGCACCGCTTCGTGGCGGAGGAGCGAGAAATCGTACGAGGCGTTGTACGCCACGACGGGGATGCCGGCATCGAGCATGTCGCGCAGCGCATCGACGATCTCGGCGACGACGTCCGGCGCCGGGCGCCCGTGCTCACGCGCCCGCGCGGTCGTGACGCCGTGGATCGCGCTCGCACCCTCGGGGATGGGAACGCCCGGATCCGCCATCCAGTCGCGGGCGCGGACCACGGAGCCCGCGGCATCGAGGAGACCTACGTGCCCGGTGACGATCCGGTCGCGCTCGACGTCGACGCCGGTCGTCTCGAGGTCGAACACCCCGACCACCTCGATCCACTCGGGACGCTGGAAGAGCGGCAGCGGGCATTGATCCATGCCCGACACGGTATGCGACGCTCCGGACATCGCCTCGGCGGCGCTCGGCAGGTCGTCGCCTCGCCTCGTAGACTCGACGGATGAGCGCACCGAACCCGTATGCCGCGCTGCTCGCGGCCACGCCGGTCGAGCGACGCGAGGTCGATGTCATGGGCGGGACGACCGCGTACTGGGTCTACGGCCCGGCGGACGCCGAGACGACGATCGTCGCCGTGCACGGCTTCCGCGGCGAGCATCACGGCCTCGAGCCCGTGGTGGCGCACCTCGAGGGCATCCGGGTGATCTCTCCGGACCTGCCCGGCTTCGGTGAGACGGCGCCGCTCCCGGGCCGCCGACACGACCTCGCGGCCTATGCGGAATGGCTCACCGCCTTCGTGGGGCAGGTCGCACCGGGCGCCGTGGTGCTCGGGCACTCCTTCGGCTCGATCGTCTCGTCGGCCGCCGTCGCCGCGGGCCTTCGGACGCCGCGCCTGATCCTCGTCAACCCGATCGGCGCGCCCGCGCTCGAAGGGCCGCGCGGCATCCTGACCCGTCTCGCCATCTTCTACTACTGGGCAGGCGCGAGGCTTCCGCACCGCGCCGGCGAGGCACTGCTGCGCAACGGCCTGGTCGTGCGGGTGATGAGCGTCTCGATGGCCAAGACGAAGGACCCGGCGCTGCGCCGCTTCGTGCACGACCAGCACGACACTTACTTCTCACGGTTCGCCGATCGCGATGTGCTCCACGACGCGTTCGTGACGTCGGTCTCGCACGATGTGAGCGAATACGCCGCCCGCATCGGCGTGCCGACGCTGCTCATCGCCGCCGATCGCGACGACATCACGCCGATCGAGGCCGAGCGACGTCTCGCGACGATGTTCGCCGATGCGCAGCTGGTCGAGATCGCCGACGTCGGCCATCTGATCCACTACGAGACGCCGGTGCCGGCCGCCGATGCGATCAGACGCTTTCTGTCGCCTTCCGGCGACGGTACGCGTTGACGTTCATGCGGTTGCCGCAGTTGCCGGTGTCGCAGTAGCGCTTCGAGCTGTTGCGCGAATAGTCGATGTAGACGCTGTCGCAGTCGTCGGCCGAGCAGATCCTGATGCGGTCGTACTCGTCGGAGCGGATGACGTCGACGAACGCCATCGCCGCCTCGACCAGGATGCGCGTTCCCAGAGGGGCCTCATCGGCGGTCGCGTGGATGTGCCAGTCGTACTCGTCGTGCTTCACGAGACGGGGGAGCGCGGGACCGTCGGCCAGCATGTCGTTGACGATGTCGACGGCGCCGTCGCGGTCGGCGTCCCACAGCGTCCGAAGTCGCGCACGCACATCTCGCACGCCGTCGAGCTCGGCCCGGTCGCGCCGGATGAGGCCCGTGTAGGGGTTCACGGCGAGGTAGTCCTCGAAGTCGTCGAGGGTCGTGAGGGTGTCTTCGCCGTCGAACCCGGGGAGCGTGTTGACGAGGTAGACGGCGGCCATGAGCGACTGCCGCGTGTCACTGATGAAGACCATGTTGACTCCTGACATTCCGATCCACTAGCGTCACCAGTGTACGCACGCTTCACCCCTGACAGTCGGATGCCGCCATGACCGCCTCGACAGCGCCCCTTCCCGTGATCGGCCATGCCGTCTCCCGTGTGAGCACGGTGGGCCTGCTGATGGCCGTCGGCTCGGCTCTGGCCTTCTCGTCGAGCGGTCCGTTCATCAAGCCGCTCCTGGAAGCGGGCTGGTCGGTGGGTGCCGCGCTGATCGTCCGCATCGGCGTCGCCGGGCTCATCCTGTCACCGGCGCTGCTCATGGCGATCCGCCGCCAGCGCGGGTTCCTGCGCCGCCACGGCGTGCTGATCGCGGGCTTCGGGCTCACCGCCGTCGCCGGGTGCCAGATCTTCTTCTTCTCCGCGATGCAGCGGATGCCGGTGGCCGTGGCCCTGCTGATCCAGTACCTCGCGCCCGTCATGCTGGTCGCCCTGGCCTGGATCCGCACGCGCCGAGCGCCGTCGAAGCTCGTGATGCTCGGCTCGGTCGTCGCAATCGCCGGCCTCGTGCTGGTCGTCGATATCTCGGGGGCCGGCTTCGACCTCCTCGGCACCCTCTTCGCTCTGGGCGCCGCGGTGTGCGTGATGGCCTACTTCCTCATCTCCGAGAAGGCCGGCGACGAACTGCCGCCGCTCGCGCTGGCCGCCGGCGGACTGCTCACCGGCGCGGTGTTCATGGGCATCCTCCTGCTCACGGGGATCATGCCGTTCTCGGCGCCCGCCGTCTCGGTCGTGCTCGCGGGTGCGGAGGTGCCGTGGTTCGTGCCGCTCCTATGGGTCGCCGCCGTCGCCACGACCCTCGGCTACGCCTTCGGCGTCGTGGCCGTTCCTCGGATCGGATCCCGCGTGGCGTCGTTCGTCGGGCTGTCGGAGGTGCTCTTCGCGCTCGGCTTCGCCTGGCTGTTCCTGGCGGAGGTGCCGGCGCCGATCCAGTTCGTCGGCGGCGCCTTGATCCTGGTGGGCGTCGTCCTCGTGCGGGCCGACGCCTCCTCGACCGGCAACCCGAGAGGCGAAGCGGCTATCGTTCCCGTCGTGCCAGCTCCATGAGCGGCGCGACCCGGTGACCGATCACCTCGCCCATCACGAGTGAGGTCTCGGTGCGCTCCACGCCCTCGATAGCGAGGATGCGGGCGTCCGTGTCGAACAGGTGCTGCGTGTCGCGACAGGCGACCTTGACGAGCAGGTCGATCTGACCGCTCAGACCGTGCGCCTGCACGATCTCGGGGATGCGTGCGAGCTCCTCCGAGATGCGGGGGAGGTCCGCCTGGCGGACGACGACGCTGATGAAGGCCTCGATCGGGAAGCCGAGCGCCGCGGACGAGATGGCCCGCTCGTAGGAGAGGAACACGTTCCCCCGGTCCAACCGGGCCATGCGGGCCTGCACGGTGTTGCGCGACAGCCCGAGCTTGTCGGCGAGAGCGACGACGGTCGCTCGGGGGTCGTTCGACAGAGCCGCCAGCAGCTCGAGATCGACGTGGTCCAGGGCACTCATAGTGCGAAACATTAGCAGGTGCGTTTCGACCGTGTCTGCGCAACATGCTCAAGCACATCTCGGTTGCTTGAGCTAGGTGCAAGACGGACGTATCGTCGGCCCTGTCGGCGACGCTGCCGGCGACCACGAAGAGCCACCCCACGAAGGAGGCTCAGAGGAGGGATGACGATGACGCACACCCTGACCCCCACCGCAGATCCGGCTGTCGACGTCGACGACGTCGCCCGGCTCGTGACGGCCGACGGCGAACGCGTCGCGGATCCCGACCTCGCGCGCTGGGTCGCCGACGTCGATGCCGAGGCGCTCCGCGGTCTCTATCGCGACATGGTCCTCGTCCGGCGCGTCGACACCGAGGGAGTGGCGCTGCAACGCCAGGGCCAGCTCGGTCTCTGGGCGCCGTGCCAAGGACAGGAGGCGACGCAGGTCGGCACGGCCCGCGCCTTCCGCGCCGACGATTTCGTCTTCCCGAGCTATCGCGAGATCGGCGTGAACTTCGTGCGCGGCGCGAAGCCCGCCGACTTCGTCCTCGCGTGGCGCGGTGAGTCCCACTCCACCTACAACCCGTACGACATCAACACGGCGACGCCGCAGATCATCATCGGGGCCCAGGCCCTCCACGCGGTCGGCTACGCGATGGGGATCCAGCGCGACGGCACCGACCAGGTCTCCGCGGCCTACTTCGGAGACGGCGCGACGAGCCAGGGCGACGTCAACGAGGCGATGGTGTTCGCGTCGTCCTTCCGATCGCCGGTGGTCTTCGTGTGCACCAACAACCAGTGGGCGATCTCGGAGCCCGTCACCGTGCAGGCGAAGTTCCCGATCGCCGGGCGCGCGCCCGGATTCGGCATCCCGAGCATGCGTGTCGACGGCAACGACGTCCTGGCATGCCTCGCGGCGATGCGGTGGGCGATCGACAACGCGCGCAACGGCCGCGGGCCCGCATTCATCGAGGCCGTCACGTATCGCATCGGTCCCCACACGACCTCGGACGACCCGACGCGCTATCGCGACAAGGACGAGGTCGAGCGGTGGCGGCACCGCGACCCGATCGCGCGCGTCGAGGCGCTCCTGCGCGCCGAAGGCGGCTTCGACGACGAATTCGCGGCGCAGGTCTCGGCCGACGCCGACGAGCTCGGCGCGCAGGTGCGCGCGGCGACGCTGAGCGCCGTCACCCGCCCCGCGATCGAGGTGCTCGACGACGTCTACGCCGAGCCGCACACCGGCCTCGACGAGCAGCGCTCGTGGTTCGGCGCATACCTCGACGGCTTCTCGTCCGAGGAGGCCGTGCGATGACGCAGCTCACGATGGCGAAGTCGATCAACGAGGGCCTCCGCCGCGCGATGGCCGACGATCCCAAGGTGCTCGTCATGGGCGAGGACATCGGCAAGCTCGGCGGGGTGTTCCGCATCACCGACGGCCTGCTCGATCAGTTCGGCGCCCAGCGCGTGGTCGACACCCCCCTCGCGGAGGCGGGGATCATGGGCGCCGCGGTGGGCCTCGCCTTCCGCGGCTACCGCCCCGTCGTCGAGATCCAGTTCGACGGCTTCGTCTACCCCGCGTTCGACCAGATCGTGTGCCAGGTCGCGAAGCTCCACTACCGCACGCGGGGCAACGTCACGATGCCGATCACGATCCGCATCCCGTGGGCCGGCGGGGTCGGCGCGGCCGAGCATCACTCCGAATCGCCCGAGGCCTACTTCGTGCACACGTCGGGGCTGCGGGTGGTGGCGGTGTCCAACCCCCAGGATGCGTACGTCATGCTGCGACAGGCGATCGCCTCCGACGACCCGGTGGTCTTCTTCGAGCCCAAGCGCCTCTATCACTCGAAGGGCGAGGTCGACCTCGACGCCGCTCTCGCCGATGCGGCGCCGATGGGCGTCGCCCGGGTGGCACGCGAGGGCACGGACGTGACGCTGCTCACCTACGGCGCGCAGGTTCCGGTGGCGATGGATGCCGCGACCGCCGCCGAGGACGACGGCGTCTCGATCGAGGTCATCGATCTGCGCTCGATCTCACCCGTGGACTACCGCACGGTCACGGCATCCGTACGAAAGACCGGGCGCGTCGTGGTCACGCACGAGGCGGCCCGCGAGGCGGGAGTGGGTGCCGAGCTCATCGCGAGCGTCACCGAGCGCTGCTTCCACCACCTCGAAGCGGCACCCGTGCGCGTGACGGGTCACGACATCCCGTACCCGCCGGCGAAGCTCGAGAAGCACCACGTTCCCGATCTCGATCGGATCCTGGACGCCGTGGACCGCGTCCTGGACCGCCCGAACAGCATGTCGGGGGTGCAGCTGTGATCGAGGACTTCCGTCTTCCCGACCTCGGCGAGGGCCTTCCCGAGGCCGAGCTCGTGCAATGGCTGGTCGCCGAGGGCGACAGCGTCACCTTGAACCAGACGATCGCCGAGGTCGAGACCGCCAAGGCGGTCGTCGAGCTGCCGTCACCGCACGCCGGCGTCATCCGCACCCTGCACGCCGCCGCGGGCGACGTCGTCGAGGTCGGCTCGGTGCTGATCTCGTTCGACCTCGGGGGAGCGGATGCCGCACGCCCGGCACCGCGCACCACGGCGGCTTCGGCATCGTCCGACGAGGACAGGGCGCAGCCGAACCTCGTGGGCTACGGAGCCGCCCCGCGCTCGTCCGCGCGGCCCCAGCGCCGCGCGAGGTCGACGTCGATCCGGGCCGCAGCCGACACCGACACCGCCGTCCTGGAAGCCGCACCGCACGACGCGGTGCACGCTCCCGACGTGGTCGAGCGCCCGCTGGAGCGGCCCCGCTCGACGCCCCCGGTCCGGATGCTCGCGAAGCAGCTCGGCGTCGACCTCGCGCTCATCGAGGCGTCGGGTGTGAGCGGCATCATCACGCGCTCCGACGTCGAGGACTACGTCGCCCGCGTCGGTACGCCGGCTGCGCCGCCGGCACCGACCGAGATCGCATCCGCGCCGGGGGAGCGGACGACCCGCACACCGATCCGCGGGGTGCGCAAGCACACCGCAGAGGCGATGGTGAGGAGCGCCTTCACGGCCCCGCACGTCACGACGTTCCTCACGGTCGACGTCACCGCCACCAGCGAGCTGCTCGCGTCGCTCAAGACCGACCGCAGCCTGCAGGAGCACCGGATCGGCATCCTGGCCGTCGCGGCCAAGGCCGTGTGCCTCGCGCTCGCGCGGCACCCGGGTCTCAACTCGAAGTGGGACGCCGAGTCCGGCGAGATCGTCGAGCATCACTACGTCAACCTCGGGATCGCCGCGGCGACCGGGCGGGGTCTGGTGGTGCCCAACATCCGCGATGCGCAGGAGCTCACGCTCGTCGAGCTCGCCGATGCGATCCGAACGCTCGCCGAGACGGCGCGTGCGGGCAAGGCGTCGCCGGCCGACATGACCGGCGGAACCTTCTCGATCACCAACGTGGGCGTCTTCGGAGTGGACGCGGGAACGCCGATCATCAATCCCGGCGAGGCCGGCATCCTGGCGCTGGGTGCGGTGCGTCGTCAGCCGTGGGAGCACCGCGGAGAGATCGCGCTGCGCGATGTCATGACGCTCGCGCTGTCGTTCGACCACCGCCTGGTGGACGGCGAGCAGGGATCGAGGTTCCTCGTCGACGTGGGCGACATCCTGCGCGAACCCGGGCGGGCGATGCTGCTGCGCTGAGGCGCGTGCGCCGCGGGCTCAGTCGACCTTGGGGTAGAACAATCCCAGGCCGTGCTTGTGGATCGCGGCGTACGCCTCGGCGTAGGTGTAGGGCTCTTCGTCGTCTGCCGAGCCGTAGCGGGCGAGCAGCAGGCCGATGAGTCCGCGCCCAGGAGGGCTGAGCGGCTTGTCCTTGTGCTTGCCGTCCTTGAGGTCGAGCGGCTCGTCCTCGTTGGGGTTCGGCGGCACGTACATGGGGTGCACCGTCGGCCAGTCGGCCGGATCCCGCGGCGTCTGCAGGTTCACCAGCGAGAAGAGGTCGTTCGCGCTGGCGTCCCGCCTCGTCAGCGGGCGGAGGCCGTGCAGCCGTGTCAGCGTCGCGATGACCGCCCCGTGGTGCATCTCGTCGTGGACGATCGTGTTGCGACGGGTGTACGCCGACACCGCGATGGCGGGGACACGGGCACCGAGGCGATCGAACGAGAAGCCCATCTCGCCCGCGGGGGCGTCGGCCGTCGGAGGGATCGCGGCGGGCGGCGGCACGTGGTCGTAGGTGCCGCCGTGCTCGTCGAAGGTGATGAGCAGAAGGGTGTTCATCGCGTTCGACCCGTCGGCGGTCTTGCTGGACTTGACCGCGTTGTAGACGCTCGCCACGAGCTTCTCACCCGCACGCACGTCCGACACCGCGGAGTCCACGATCATCTGTCCGTCGATCGTGCTCGACTTGTAGACGCCGAACGGGGGATGGAAGTCGTTGTGGTTGTAGACCATCCGGGGCTCGATGAAGGAGTACGCCGGGAGCTTGCCCGCCTTGGCGTCCTCGTAGAACTCGCTCATGTGCCCGAACCGGCCTGTCCGCCAGTACTTCTGCAGCACCGGTGCGTGCATCATGCCGGTGAGCGAGACGAACTGCATCTCGTCGAAGTAGATCTTCCACGAGACGCCGGCCTCTTCGAGACGGTTGAAGATCGTCGGGTCCTTCGGGGCGTCGAGCCACTTGTCGTACCCGCCGCCGTGCTTGTTCGTCACGTATCCGTGCGACGTCGACGCGTGGAAGAACGACCTGTTGCAGTAGGTCTGCGACGGGACCGCCGCGAACCACGCGTCGAACACCGCGAACTCCTTCGCGAGCGTCGACAGCACGGGAAGCTGCTCCGTCGAGAAGCCGCCCATGATGTGCTGCGCCTCGTCGATCGTGGGGGCCTTGCCGCCGCGCAGCCGCTCGAAGTTGTTCCAGTAGTCCTGCAGGAACCCCGACATGGTGGGCTCGGTGCCCTCCGGCGGTGCGTTGTACGGAGCCTTCATCTGGCCCGTCTGCGCCGTCGCGTTGTCGGCCGGGTCGACGGTGCCGAACAGCTGCGTGTTGACGTGGGGGAACTCTTCACCGGGATCGGGGTTGGGCCTGCCCATGACCTCGTCGGTCGGCCCGATGTAGGTGTGCGCCGCGATCGTCGCGCCGGTCGGGGCCTTGTTCGAGTAGTCGCCGAAGGCGAGGCCGTCGAACGTCTCGCCCTCGGGCAGGTCTTCGGGGGTGTACAGCCAGCCCAGCATGTTGTCGAACGAGCGGTTCTCGCCCATCAGCACGACGACGTGATCGAAGCCCGGCTCGTGACGCGGCGGCACCGCACCGAAATCGATCGAACCCTCTCGATAGCCCACCGTGTGACCGATCGAGGCTCCCGCCGCCGCGCCGACTCCGCCGCCGACGACGAATCCGGCCGTCGTGAGCCCTCCGAGCTTGAGGAAGTCTCGGCGGGAGCTCTTCGCGGCGGGATCGACGGCGTCCGGGCCAGGCTCGGAACCGTCGTTCAGCGCTTCGTGATCGGGGGATTTCGGCATCGGCGACAGCATAGATCATGCCGGACGGGTCAGTCCTCGAGCGACGCGACCGCCATCGATTCCAGGATGCCGCGCACGGCGCTCTCGGCGGGGATGCCGCGCAGCGCCCGGACGCTGTGCGGGGTGGAGTTGATGAGTCCGAAGCAGGCGTGGGCGCGGACGCGCAGTTCGCCCTCGCCGCGCTGCGGATGCAGATCCGCCAGGACGCCGATCCACAGCTCGACGTACGAGCGCTGCAGCCGCCGCACGGTGTGCCGGTCCTCTTCGGACAGGCTCGCGAGATCGCGATCCTGGACCCGGATGACGTCGGAGTCGGCGAGCGCGAAGTCGACGTGGAACCGCACGAGGGCGCGAAGGCGATCGGACGCCGCATCCTGTGCCGCCACCACCGCGCCGCCGCCGGCGAGCAGACGCTCGCTCACCGTGACGAGGATCGTCCCCAGCAGCGCCTGCTTGTTCGCGAAGTGACGGTAGACCGCCGGACCGCTGACGCCGACGGCCGCGCCGATCTCCTCGAGGCTGACGCCGCTGTAGCCGCGTTCGGCGAAGAGCCGAGCCGCCTCGTGGAGGAGCGCCGCCTGTCGGTCCGCCTTCGCCCGTCCGCGTTCCGTCACGCCGCTTGTCATTTCAGTTAATCCTCGCTAACCTGGCATCCCGGTTAGTGAACACTAACCAGTGGCATCGCGCGTGAGAGCAAAGCGTGATCCGATCGTGACGTCGATGGAGATGACATGAGCACCCTCGCGACCGCCGTCGTCCACGACGACGACTTCGCCCGCGATCGGCACGCCCAGCACGAGCTCGCCGCCGATCTGCGCGAGCGTCTGGCGCGTGCCCGCGAGGGCGGGCCGGCCGCCTCGCGGCAGCGCCATGTCGCGAGGGGCAAGCTCCTTCCCCGCGATCGCGTGACCCGGCTCCTCGACGAAGGCAGTCCGTTCGTCGAGATCGCCCCGCTCGCCGCCACCGGGCTGTACGACGGCGAGGCTCCGGCAGCGGGCGTGATCGCCGGCATCGGGCTCGTCCACGGGCGACAGGTGATGGTCGTGTGCAACGACGCCACCGTCAAGGGCGGGACGTACTACCCGATGACGGTGAAGAAGCACCTGCGGGCGCAGGAGATCGCCCTCGAGAATCGGCTTCCCTGCGTGTACCTCGTCGATTCGGGCGGCGCCTTCCTTCCGATGCAGGACGAGGTCTTCCCCGATCGCGACCACTTCGGCCGCATCTTCTTCAACCAGGCCCGTCTGTCCTCCGCGGGCATCGCGCAGATCGCCGCCGTGCTCGGCTCGTGCACGGCGGGTGGGGCGTATGTGCCGGCCATGAGCGACGAGACCGTCATCGTGCGCGATCAGGGCACGATCTTCCTCGGTGGGCCGCCGCTCGTGAAGGCGGCGATCGGCGAGGTCGTGACGGCCGAGGAACTCGGCGGAGGCGAGCTGCACGCGACGCGCTCCGGAGTCGTGGACCACCTCGCCGAAGACGACGAGCACGCCCTCGAGATCGTGCGCGACATAGTCGCGACGCTTCCGCCGCCGCTCGCGCCCGCCTGGGAGGTCCTGCCGTCCCAGGAGCCCGCCGTCGATCCCGCCGACCTGTACGGCGTCGTGCCCGTCGACGTCGCACGGTCGTACGACGTGCGCGAGGTGATCGCGCGTCTCGTCGACGGGAGCGGCTTCCACGAGTTCAAGCGCGAGTACGGCGAAACCCTCGTGACGGGGTTCGCGCGTCTGCACGGGCACCCCATCGGCATCGTCGCCAACAACGGCGTGCTGTTCGGCGAATCGGCCCAGAAGGGCGCGCACTTCATCGAGCTGTGCGACCAGCGCGGCATCCCGCTGCTGTTCCTTCAGAACATCTCGGGGTTCATGGTGGGTCGCGACGCCGAGGCCGGCGGCATCGCGAAGGACGGCGCGAAGATGGTGACCGCCGTCGCGACGACGCGCGTGCCCAAGCTCACGGTCGTCATCGGCGGGTCCTTCGGGGCCGGCAACTACTCGATGTGCGGCCGGGCCTACTCGCCTCGGTTCCTGTGGACGTGGCCCGCCAGCCGGATCTCGGTCATGGGCGGCCCGCAGGCGGCATCGGTCCTCTCCACGGTCAAGCGCGACCAGCTCGAAGGCCGCGGCCAGACGTGGGACGCCGCCGAGCAGGCCGCGTTCGAGGCGCCGATCCGCGCGCAGTACGAAGAGCAGGGGAGTCCGTACTACGCCACGGCGCGACTCTGGGACGACGGTGTGATCGACCCCCTCGACACGCGCGATCTGCTGGGCCTCGCGCTCGACGTCGTCTCTCGCACGCCCCTTCCCGAACCGCGCTTCGGCGTGTTCCGGATGTGAGGCCGATGTCCATGCTCCTCCAGAATCCGCAGCCGCTCTTCCCGGCCGTTCTCGTCGCGAATCGCGGTGAGATCGCCCGAAGGGTGATCCGCACGCTCCGCGCGCTCGGCATCCGCTCCGTGGCGGTCTACAGCGACGCCGACGCCGACGCACCGCATGTCGTCGAGGCCGACGACGCCGTCCGCATCGGGCCGGCGGCGGCGTCGCAGTCCTACCTCGACATCGAGGCCGTCATCGCGGCGGCGCTCTCGACGGGCGCGCGGGCGATCCACCCCGGCTACGGCTTCCTCTCCGAGAACGTCGCGTTCGCGCGCGCCTGCACGGCCGCCGGCATCGTCTTCATCGGACCGGGCGAGCGGGCACTCGACGTCATGGGCGACAAGATCCGCTCCAAACAGCACGTCGAGGCGCACGGCGTCCCGACCGTCCCCGGGTTCAGCGCGGCGGGGATGACGGATGCCGCGATCGCCGCGGCGGCGGCGGAGTCCGGCTTCCCGCTCCTCGTCAAGCCCTCGGCGGGCGGCGGCGGGAAGGGCATGCAGATCGTACGCTCCGCAGCGGATCTTCCCGACGCGCTCGCGACGGCGCGCCGCATCGCATCTGCGTCGTTCGGCGACGACACGCTCCTTCTCGAGCGCCTGATCGAGCGGCCCCGGCATATCGAGGTGCAGGTGCTCGCGGACGGTCATGGCCACGTCGTCCATCTCGGCGAGCGCGAGTGCACGCTGCAGCGGCGACACCAGAAGGTCGTCGAGGAGGCACCGTCTCCCGTCATCGACGCCTCCACGCGCGCGCGCCTCGGGGACGCCGCGTGCGCGGCTGCGGCATCCGTGGACTATGTCGGAGCGGGAACCGTCGAGTTCCTCGTCGCCGGCGACAGGCCGGACGACTTCTTCTTCATCGAGATGAACACCCGACTCCAGGTGGAGCATCCCGTCACGGAGCTCGTGACCGGGATCGACCTCGTCGAGCAGCAGCTGCGGATCGCGGCGGGCCTGCCGCTGGGAATCGCCCAGCAGGACGTGCACCTCGCGGGCCACGCGATCGAAGCCCGTGTCTACGCCGAGAGTCCGGAACGGGGCTTCCTTCCGGCGACAGGTCAGGCGCTGATGTGGAAGACGGCACGGGACGCGAGGACGGACGCCGCGATCGAGACCGGCTCCGTCGTGACCGCCGACTACGACCCCATGATCGCGAAGGTCATCGCGCACGGCGCCGACCGCGCCGAGGCCCTCTCGCGACTCGACGCCGCTCTCGCCGAGACGGTGCTGCTCGGCGTCGACTCCAACATCGCGTTCCTGCGCGCCCTGCTCGCCGACCCCGCGGTCGTGGCGGGCGATCTCGACACCGGCCTCATCGACCGCCTGCCCGCGTTCGTGGCCCCCGCACCGAGCGTCGACGCACTGCGCGCCGCCGCGAGGTTCGGCGACGGCGCGCTGCCCCCGCGGGAACCCGAGGGCCACGCCGGTGCACTGTGGACGGAGCGTCCGGGGTGGCGGGCGGGTTCCGAGCCTCAACCGCGGCGCATCGCCGTGCTGACGGACTCCGGTGTCCGTCACGTCGACGTCCCCGCGACCGTGCCCGGGGTTCCCGCTCATCCGTTCCGCCCGGACATCGCGGTCGGCGTCGACGCCGACGGATGGGCGTGGGTTCACGCCGACGGGGCGACCCATCGACTGAAGTCCCTCTCGCGACGAGAGGCCCTCGACATCCGCCTGTCGGCGAGGGATGCCGCATCCGCTGCGACGTCGCCGGAACTGCGCGCGCCGATGCCCGGCTCCGTCGTGGCGGTGCACGTCCAGGACGGCGAGAGCGTCGTGGCGGGCGCACGGATCGTGACGATCGAGGCGATGAAGATGGAGCACCCCGTCACGGCACCGCACGACGGTGTCGTGCAGGTCGACTGCGCGGTGGGCGACCAGGTGCGCCGCGATCAGGTGCTCGCACACGTGACGGCTCACGAAGCCGTCTGAAACCCGAGGAGAACCACCATGGACCACGCGAATCTCACCGACGACGAGCGCGAGCTCGCCCGCCTCGTGCGCGACTTCGCCGACGAGGTCGTCGCGCCACAGGCCTACGACGCGGATCGTACGAAGACGCTGTCGATGTCGGTCGTGGCCCAGATGGGCGACCTCGGGCTCTTCGGTCTGCCGTTCCCCGAGGAGTACGGCGGGCAGGGCGGCGACTACTTCGCGCTGTGCCTTGCGATCGAGGCGCTCGGCCGTGTCGACCAGTCCCTCGCGATCACGCTCGAGGCGGGGGTGTCGCTGGGTGCGATGCCGGTGTTCCGCTTCGGCACCGAGGAGCAGAAGCGCGAGCTGCTGCCCGATCTGCTCGCCGGGCGCGCGCTCGCGGGCTTCGGCCTCACCGAGCCCGAAGCCGGATCGGACGCCGGCGCCACGCGCACGACGGCGCGTCTCGAGGGCGGCGAGTGGGTCGTCAACGGCTCGAAGCAGTTCATCACCAACTCCGGCACGCCGATCACCCGCTTCGTGACCGTGACCGCCGTGACGGGCGAGATCTCCGGCCGCAAGGAGATCTCCACGATCGTCGTCCCCCACGGCACGGCCGGGTTCACCGTCGAGCCCCCCTACGACAAGGTCGGCTGGCACGCCTCCGACACCCATCCGCTGACCTTCGTCGATGCGCGCGTACCCGAGGCGAACCTCCTCGGCGAACGCGGTCGGGGCTTCGCGAACTTCCTCCACATCCTCGACGAAGGACGCATCGCGATCGCCGCGCTGTCGACGGGGGCCGCCGAGGGATGCCTCGAGGCGGCGATCGACTACTCGAAGAAGCGCACGGTGTTCGGCGAGACGCTGTCGACGAGGCAGAGCATCCAGTTCATGATCGCCCGCATGCAGCTGCGCGTGCACAACGCCCGCCTCGCGTGGCACCACGCCGCCCGGCTGCGCGACGCCGGCAGGCCGTTCAAGACCGAGGCCGCCATCGCGAAGCTCACCGCGAGCGACGCGGCGATGGACAACGCCCGCGATGCCACGCAGATCTTCGGCGGCAACGGCTTCATGAACGAATATCCGGTGGCCCGGCACTACCGCGACTCGAAGATCCTCGAGATCGGCGAGGGCACGAGCGAAGTCCAGCTGCTCGTGATCGCCCGCGCCCTCGGAGTAGCGTGATCTCGTGACCGAGATCGTCCAGCGCGGCCTCTACTTCGAGGAGTGCACCGTCGGTGCGCGCTACCTCCACCGACCGGGCCGCACGGTGACCGAGGCCGACAACGTGCTGTTCTCGGCGCTCACCATGAACACGCAGGCGCTGCACCTGGACGCCGCCTTCTCGGCCACCCAGCCGTTCGGGCAGCGTCTCATGAACTCGATGTGGACGCTGTCGACGATGGTCGGGGCATCCGTCTCCCAGATCACGCAGGGGACCCTCGTGGCGCAGCTCGGCATGACCGACGTCAGTTTTCCCGCGCCTCTCTTCGCCGGCGACACCCTGTACGTCGAGACGGAGTTCGTCGACAAGCGCCTGTCGACCTCGCGCCCGGGTCAGGGCGTCGTGACGATGAAGCACACCGGACGCAACCAGGACGACGTCGTCGTCGCCACTGCGACCCGCGTCGCGCTCATGTGGTGCGCGCCGACCGAGGAGGGAACCCCATGACGCGATTCGATCTCGGCCCGGCGATCCTGTTCTGCCCCGCTGATCGCCCGGAGCGGTACGCCAAGGCCCTCGAGCGCGCCGATGCCGTCATCCTCGACCTCGAGGATGCGGTCTCGCCCGATGCCAAGCCCGCCGCCCGCGGCGCACTGATCGAATCGGAACTCGACCCCGAGCGCGTCATCGTGCGCGTCAACCCGACCGGCACCGACGACTTCGCGGCCGATCTGGCGACCCTGTCGCAGACCGATTTCCGTCGGATCATGGTCGCCAAGGCCGAGTCGCCCAAGCGCCTGGCCAAGATCGACGCGCGCTTCGACGTCGTCGCTCTCTGCGAGACCGCGAAGGGGGTCGCGCAGTCCGACCGCATCGCAGCACTCGACAACGTCATCGCGCTCATGTGGGGCGCCGAGGACCTCGTCGCCTCGCTCGGCGGGACGTCCAGTCGCAAGCCGAACGGCCGCTACCGCGACATCGCGCGATATGCGAGGGCCCGCGTGCTCCTGGCGGCCGGCGCGAGGGGCAAGGCCGCGATCGACGCCGTGCACCTCGACCTCGCCGACGAACGGCGCCTGTCGATCGAGGCGACGGATGCCGCGGCATCCGGTTTCGCGGCGACGGCCTGCATCCATCCCAGCCAGGTCGAGGTCATCCGCAGCGCGTATCGTCCGGACGATGAGGCGATCGGCTGGGCCGGAGCGGTGCTCGCAGCAGCCGCGGGGGAGCGGGGCGTGTTCGCCTTCGAGGGCCGGATGGTGGACGAGCCGGTGCTGCGCCATGCACGGGCGGTCCTGCGGCGGGCGCAGGCGTGAGCGAGCTCACGCCGCGGATCGGCAAGGTCGCGACGCGCGAGCTCGCCGTGAACGGCATCACGACCTACCGAGCGCTCGCGGAGCGGCCGGAGCGCGAGATCCTCGCGATCCACGGCATCGGACCCAAGGCGATCCGCATCCTGACCGAGGAGCTCGCCGCGCGACGACTGCGCTTCGCCGACTGACGACGCCCCGGGGATCAGACCAGGGCCGCACCCGCGTAGGTCAGCAGACTGAGACGATCGCGCTCGAACCGGAACGTGAAGCTCGCGCCGTTCGCGAGCCTCTCGCCGGTCGGCGGCAGCTCGCCCGACGTCGCGTGGAGGATGACCTCGCGGATGAGGGCGCCGTGCGAGACGACGACGATCGTGGGCGACACGGGCGCGGTCTCGCGCCGGGCGTCCTGCACGACGTCGCGCAGCGCGCGCACGGCGCGCTCGCGCAGTGCCTCTCTCGGCTCGGCGCCGGGGACGTCGGCGGTGTACCAATCACCCCAGCGGGCGAAGAACTCGGCGGTGTCGATGCCCTCCGCCTCGCCGTACGCCCGTTCGCCCAGCTGCGGATAGGCCTGGCCGAGCGGCACGTCGAGTCCCTCGGCGATGATCGCGGCCGTCTCGCGCGCGCGTGACAGGTCGCTCGACACCACGATCGGGGCGATGCCGTCGAGCTGTGCGCGGAGGGCGGCCGCGGCATCCCGTGCCTGCTCGCGCCCCGAGTCGTTCAGCGGGATGTCGGTGCGGCCCTGGATGCGCCGGTCGCGGTTCCAGTCGGTCTCGCCGTGGCGCACGAGGATGATGGTCGTCACCCGACGAGCCTAACCGCGGGCGGGCAGCGTTTCGGCGAGGGCGGCGAGGACTTCGCTGGTGCCCGCATCGATCTTGACGGTCGCCCGGTTGTCGGCGCGGGTCGCGCCCCGGTTGACGATGACGATCGGCAGGCGTCGTCGACGAGCGCGCTCGAGAAGACGGATGCCGCTGTTGACCACGAGCGACGATCCGGCGATGACCAGCGCCTCGCTGCCCCGCACGAGCTGCTCGGCCTCGCGGAACTTCTCGGCCGGGATGAACTCGCCGAAGAAGACGACGTCGGGCTTGAGCATGCCCCCGCACACACTGCAGTCCGGCACCACGAAGCCCTCGGTGCTCTCGGGGAGCACATCGCCGTCGGGGCCGAGCGGCACGTTCTCGGGCACGGTGATCCAGGGGTTCTCCGCCTCGACGCGCTGCGCGAGGTCGCGGCGGTCAAACACCTGGCCGCAGTGCGTGCAGAAGATGCGGCGCATCGTGCCGTGCAGCTCGACGACCCGCCTGCTGCCGCCCCGCACGTGCAGGCCGTCGACGTTCTGAGTGACGACGCCCGTCGCGAGTCCCCGCTCCTCGAGGCGGGCGATCGCCCGGTGCCCCGCATTCGGCTCAGCGGCGGCGAACGCCTTCCAGCCGAGGTGGCTTCCGACCCAGTACCGCTGACGCGCCCGATCGCTCGACAGATACTGCTCGACGGTCATGGGCGTGCGCACAGGAGCGCCGTTGCCGCGATAGTCGGGGATGCCCGAGTCCGTCGAGACGCCCGCGCCGGTCAGGATGGCGATGCGTCGACCCGCGAGCGCGTCGACGGCAGCCGACACCGCCAGTGCGGCATCCTGATCGATCGCCGTCGCCATCGGACCACCCCCGGTCAGAGTCTAAGCGCCGCGGTTTTCGCGCGTGTTACGCGTGCGATAGTGGAGGCGTGCGCACCGAATGGATCGACGATGCCGGCGATCCGAGGCTGTCGGACTTCCGCGATCTCACGGATGTCGCGCTGCGTCGGGTGCTCGAGCCCGCGGGCGGGCTGTACATCGCCGAATCGACGAAGGTCATCGGCCGCGCCCTGGCCGCCGGGCACGCGCCCCGCTCGCTCCTCGTGCAGGAGAAGTGGCTCGACGATGCCGCGGGCATCCTGGCGGACCACCCCGAGGTCCCCGTCTTCGTGGTGTCGGCCGAGGTCGCCGAGGGACTCACGGGCTACGCCGTCCACCGCGGGGCACTCGCCGCCATGCATCGTCCGGCCCCCGCCCCGGTCGCCGACATCGTCGCCGACGCCCGACTCGTGGTGATCCTCGAGGACATCATGGACCACACCAACGTCGGGGCGATCTTCCGCGCCGCGGCAGGCCTCGGGGCGGACGCCGTGCTGGTGAGCCCGCGCTGCGCCGATCCGCTCTACCGACGCAGCGTCCGGGTGAGCATGGGAACGGTGTTCCAGGTGCCCTGGACGCGGATGCCGGAATGGCGCATCGCCGGTCCCGAGCTCAAGGACGCCGGCTTCCACCTGGCGGCGCTCGCCCTCGCGGAGGGCTCCGTCCCGCTCGACGAGTTCGCGTCGTCCCGCCCCGAGCGCGTCGCACTGGTGCTCGGCGCGGAGGGCGACGGCCTGTCGCGCCGGGCTCTGGCGGTTTCCGACACGGTCGTCACGATCCCCATGGCGGGCGGGGTCGACTCGCTCAACGTCGCCGCCGCGAGCGCCGTGGCGCTGTGGGAGCTGCGCTCGCGCTAGACCTGCGTACCCGGCAGATCGCCTGAGTTCCTGCCGGGCGCGAGCGTGATGACGGGCAGGGGCTCGGGCCGCTTGGGCGTGACGTGGTCTCCGGACGACTCGTGCCGCACGCGTCGGAGCACCCAGGGAACGAGGTACTCCCGCGCCCACACCAGGTCGTGCGTGCGCGCCTGGCGCCATGTGCGCGCGGGGATCGGGTCGGGCTGCATCGGGTCGAGGTCGTTGGGCACGTTCAGCGCGCGCAGCACCATCCGGGCGACCTCGTGGTGGCCGAGCGCGTTGTAGTGCAGGCGGTCGTCGTCGAAGAAGCGCATGTCCTGCACCTCTTTGAGCGCCCACTGGTCGGCCACGATGCAGTCGTAGCGCTCGGCGATCGCGCGGATGTTCTCGTTGTAGATCGCGACCTTGCCCCGGATGCCGCGGAACACCGGCGTGAAGTTCGTGTCGATGCCGGTGAACACCACGACGGACGCGCCGCCGCTGGAGAGCCGGACGACGGCGTCCTCGAACAGCTGCGCGACGGCGTCGGGGTCGCTGCCGGGACGGATGACGTCGTTGCCGCCCGCCGAGAACGTCACCAGGTCGGGCTTGAGGGCGATCGCGGGCTCGATCTGATCCGCCACGATCTGGCCGATGAGCTTGCCGCGCACGGCGAGGTTGGCGTAGGCGAAGTCGTCGACCGAGCTCGACAGCGCCTCGGCGACGCGGTCGGCCCATCCGCGGTGCTGATCCGTGCCCTGGATGGGATCGCCGATGCCCTCGGTGAAGGAGTCGCCGATGGCGACGTAGCGCCGCCACGGGTGCTGATCGGGCTGCTGGACGATGGGGGTGCGCTGATCGTCGTTCGTGGGCATTCGCTCTTCCTCGGTTCTCGACCAGCTTCGAGGGTAGCGCTCCGTCCCGACGTCGTCGCGAGCGTCTAGGGTGGTCACTCGTGCTGTCCGCGGAGTCCGCGGCGACGAGCGCAGAAGGGGGAACGATGGACGACGCGAATCCCGCGGCATCCGCACCCTTCGACACCGCTGCCGACGCCGGCGAGCACGATCCGCACATCGGCAGCTTCGCGGCGGAGCACCTGTCGCCGTCCTACCCCCAGCGCGCGCCGTGGGGAACGGCTCAGCGGCTGCGTGCGTGGCAGGCCGAAGCGCTCGATCTCTACTTCGGCCTCGATGGGCCGGACGGCGTGGGCAAGGGGCCGCGCGACTTCCTCGCAGCGGCGACACCGGGCGCCGGCAAGACCACGTTCGCGCTGCGCCTGGCGAGCGAGCTCCTGCGCCGAGGCGTGGTCGAGCGCATCGTCGTGGTCGCCCCGACCGAGCACCTGAAGACGCAGTGGGCCGATGCCGCGGCCCGTGTCTCGATCCGGCTCGACCCCGCGTTCAGCAACAGGCACGCGATGCCGTCGAGGCAGTACCACGGCGTGGCCGTGACCTACGCGCAGGTCGCCGTCAAGTCCTCCGTCCACGAGCGCCTCATCCACGACCGGCGCACGCTCGTGATCCTCGACGAAGTGCACCACGGCGGCGACGCCCTCACGTGGGGCGACGCCCTGCGCGACGCGTACGGACGCGCCACCCGGCGACTGCTGCTCAGCGGCACGCCCTTCCGCAGCGACACCGCGCCGATCCCGTTCGTGGAGTACCACCCCGACGCGAAGGGGATCCGCATCTCGCGGACGGACTACAACTACGGCTACCGGCGCGCCCTCGAGGACGGCGTCGTGCGGCCCGTCCTGTTCCTCGTCTACGCCGGTCAGATGCGGTGGCGCACCAGGACCGGCGACGAGATGGAGGCCCAGCTCGGTCAGGACAACACGAAGGACATCACCGCTCAGGCGTGGCGCACCGCGCTCGATCCGGAGGGCGAGTGGATCCCCGCCGTCCTGAAGTCCGCGGACAGACGGCTGTCCGAAGTGCGCGAGCAGGTTCCGGATGCCGGCGGGCTCGTGATCGCGACCGACCAGACCGCCGCCCGGGCGTACGCGACGATCCTCACGACGCTGACGGGCGAACCCACGACGGTCGTCCTGTCCGACGAAGAGGGCGCCTCGGCGCGCATCGAGCAGTTCTCGGAATCGACCTCGCGCTGGATGGTCGCGGTGCGCATGGTCTCGGAGGGCGTGGACGTGCCGCGTCTGGCCGTCGGCGTCTATGCGACGAGCGCCTCCACGCCGCTGTTCTTCGCGCAGGCGATCGGCCGGTTCGTCCGGGCCCGCCGCCGCGGCGAGACGGCGAGCGTCTTCCTTCCGAACGTGCCCCAGCTCCTGGCGCTCGCGAACGCCATGGAGGTCGAACGCGACCACGCGCTCGACCGCGACAGCGAAGGCGACGACGAGTGGGCGCTCGACGACGACCTGCTGGCGTCCGCCGAGGCCGGCGACAGCGCCTCGGACGCCCTCACGTACGAGTTCACCTACCAGGCGCTCGGGTCGCTCGCGCACTTCGACCGGGTGCTCTTCGACGGCAAGGAGTTCGGCCAGCTCGCGGTGCCGGGCACGCCGGAGGAGGAGGAGTTCCTGGGCCTTCCCGGTCTTCTCGAGCCCGAGCACGTGCACGAGCTCCTGGTGCAGCGGCAGGCTCGTCAAGGACGCCACCGTCGCGCGCGAGAGGCCACCGAGGCGGCATCCGGAACACGCCCCGCCGATGCGCCGCCCGCCGCGCTCCACCGCACCCTCAAGGAGCAGCGGCAGCTGCTCAACAGCCTGGTCGGGCTCTACGCGCGACAGACGAACGAGCCGCACGGAGCCGTGCACGCGGAGCTCCGACGCATCTGCGGCGGACCCGCCGTCGCGCAGGCGACCGTCGCGCAACTGCAGGCGCGCATCGACATCCTGCGGGCGCGCGTGCGGTCGTAGCCCGCGGTCTGTTCGGAGGGCCGAAATGCTGTCAATCCCGGGGAACCGAGCGTGGCGGTGTGATGCCGTCGATAGCGTGGATCGTTCCGAACCGCCGGGAGGCACGCATGACAGCGCTGGCTGAACCCACCGCGCGCGACAGACGCCGCTGGGCGGGCTACCTCGTCAACGAGCGCGCCGAGGCCGAGGTCTACCGGCAGCTCGCGGCGCGGCGCGACGGTGAGGAGCGCGACATCCTGCTCGCCCTCGCCGAGGCCGAGGGCCGCCACGAGGCGCACTGGCTCGAGCTGCTCGGCGGAGAGCCGCAGCGGCTGCCCAGGCCCGACGCCGGCACCGTCGTGCTGGGGTGGATGGCGAAGCGGTTCGGCTCGATCTTCGTGCTCGCCCTCGCGCAGAACGCCGAGGCCCGGTCGCCGTACGACGACGAGCCGTTCGCGACGCCCGCCATGGCCGCCGACGAGAAGGTCCACCACGAGGTCGTCCGCGGACTCGCCGCCCGCGGTCGTCGGCGCCTGTCCGGCACGTTCCGCGCCGCTGTATTCGGGGCCAACGACGGTCTCGTCTCGAACCTCGCCCTCGTGATGGGCATCGGCGCCACCGGTGCCGCTCCGCAGTTCGTCCTGTTCAGCGGCATCGCGGGGCTCCTCGCCGGCGCGCTGTCGATGGGGGCGGGGGAGTTCGTGTCGGTCCGGTCGCAGCGCGAGCTCCTGGACGCCACGGAGCCGAGCAACTTCGCGGATGCCGCGCTTCCCGACCTCGATCTCGACGCCAACGAGCTCGCCCTGGTCTATCGCACGCGCGGGATGCCGCAGACGGAGGCGCTCGATCGCGCCCGGGCCGTCGTCGCCGCCGCCCAGGCGGCGGATCGCTCGGTGCCGTACCAGCGTCCCGCCGAGGAGGCGGCCGACCACGAGGTCATCGGCGGGGCGTGGGGTGCCGCTCTGTCGAGTTTCCTGTTCTTCGCCTCCGGCGCGATCATCCCGGTGCTCCCGTGGATCTTCGGCCTCTCGGGCTTCGCGGCGGTCGCGATCGCCCTCGTCCTGGTCGGCGTGGCGCTCCTGGCGACCGGAGCGACCGTCGGACTCCTGTCAGGAGGACCACCGCTGCGCCGCGCGCTGCGCCAGCTCGCGATCGGGTTCGGCGCAGCGGCCATCACCTACCTCCTCGGACTGCTGTTCGGAGTGTCGGTGGGCTGACGGGCGCGGTCTCGAGGGCACCCCGCGTTCAGCAGAGGCTCCGGAGTCTGGTAATGTCGTTCCTCGGTTGCGAAACCGAAACCACTCTGCGCGGGTGGCGGAATAGGTAGACGCGCTAGCTTGAGGTGCTAGTGCCCTTTAACGGGCGTGGGGGTTCAAGTCCCCCCTCGCGCACAAACGAAAAGGTCC
>JBEVLS010000067.1:0-7784 GCA_040509015.1 Microbacterium sp. | reverse complement strand
GACGACTCGCGCACGCCGACCGCCGGCGCCTCGTCGACGATGCTCATCGGGGCGACCCCACCAGCTCGTCGCGGCTCATCGGACGTGCCCGAGCGAGATCGTCGTCGACGTCGGCGATCCGCCGGTAGAGCGCGTCGGTTCCGGGCCGGCGCAGGTAGCGCACGTCGTCGAACGCGGCGGCCGCCGCCTCGAGGGCGTCCTCCGATGACGGGAACGCTCTCGCTGCCGCGCGAGCGAACGCGTGCACCGTGGCACCGGGCGGGGTCTCGACGATGCCGCGCTCGTCGAGCGCACGTGCGAGACCGCGGAACCGCAGCACGACGGCGTCGTCCCATGCACCGCGGGCGGCGGCAGTCGCTGCGGCAGACCGGAGCTCGGCGGCGGACCGGCCCTCGGCGTCGCCGAACAGCTCCGCGGTCGTCGGGCGGGCGCGCCGCGTCGAGCGGGGGAGCCCCCAGACCAGGAACGCCGCGATGGCGATAACCACGACGACAGCGACCACCACGATCGCCAGGACGAGCCCCCACTGTCCGTCGACCTCGTTCGAGAACAGGCCCGCGAAGAAGTCGGCCACCGCTCGCGCGGCGCGGTCGAAGAGAGTCGGCTCGGCTTCGCGGTAGACCTGTCGCGACAGTTCGTCCTCGGCCCACTTCCTCGCCTCGTCCCCGTCGGGGACGACCGGGATCTCGCCTCGGACCATCCGCAGGGCGAGCACCCTCACGTGTCCTCTCGTCCCGGTTCACCCGGGGAGGAGACGGGGGGAGCCCACTGCGTGGGCGCGGCCGGCGGCGCCGGCGGGTACCCCTGAGCGGGTGGGTACCCCTGAGCCGGCGGGTAGCCCTGCGCCAGCGGGTACCCCTGCGCGGGCGGGTAGCCCTGCGCGGGCGGGTAGCCCTGAGCCGGCGGGTAGCCCTGAGCGGGAGGGTACGCCGGGGGATAGCCGGGCGGGGGATAGCCGGGCGCCGCAGAGGTCGCGGGCACGAGATACGGCGACGGCTGATCTCGTCCGACGTGCTGCAGATACGGATCGGGGAGGTCGGCCGCGCCGGCATCCCGTCTCTCGACGTACTCCATCAGGTCGAGATCCAGACCCTCGTGTCGCATCCGGCAGTCGACGTAGATCAGCGCGGTGGCAGTGGACTGGACCACCACGGCGATGGACTGCACCAGCAGCAGGACGGCGTAGGTGAGCACGACGCCCGCGATCACCGCGATGATCCCGGACGTCTCGACGTCGCCCGTCGGCGAGATGACGGTGCCGAAACCGAACGAGAGGAAGCTGAGGGGGATGTTGGCCACCTGCCCGACGAACCCGAAGATCATCACGATCAGGATGACGACGCCGAACGACGACCAGAATCTGCCCCGGGTGAGCGTCCACGACCGCGCGATCGCGCCGCGGATCGTCGCTCTCTCGACGAGGATGACGGCGGGCACCAGCAGGAGCTTGATCACGAGCCACCAGTAGAGCGGGATGAGTCCGAGAACGAACAGGATGCCGAGCACGATGCCGATCGGGAGCGCGACGACCCCGAGGCCGAAGGCGATGCCGCCGAGGACGGCCAGGACGACCACCGCGACCGCCCCCACCAGGAGCGAGTAGCCCAGCAGTCGCCAGAAGACGGGACGCACGCGCCGCCACAGCGCGCCGAGCGTGAGGCGCTCCGCGACGACCGCGTGGGTGACCTCGAGGACGACCACGCCCTGCACGATGACCGTGACGGCGCCCGCCGCGAGCCCCAGCACGAGGCTCGCGACGATCATCAGCGCCACCGACCCGGCCGTCACGGTGTCGTATTCCTCCGTGCCCGGACGGAGAGTGTCCAGGCGGGAGAACGTCGCGTACGCGATGAATCCCAGGGCGACGATGATCACGAGGAAGGCGAGGGTCTGCACGACCAGCGCGAAGCCCAGCAGCACCCGCGGATTCTGTCGCAGGGCGACGAAGGAGCGTCCGAGGATCGTTCCGAACGAGAGCGGATGCAGCGGCACGATCCCTGGTCGGGATGCCGGGGTCCAAGCCGGATGGGCGGTCACGTGGGTCCTCCTCGCGCAAAGCGCCTCGTCGCGGTCCTTCCATCGTGTCATACCGACTCGGCCGGATCCGTGATCGTCCGGACCTCATTCGCCGTGTGCACAGGTGACGTCGACTACTCTGTGTGGAGCGCACGAGAGCCGCTGGGGCGGCTGCCGGCCGAACGCAAAGGACGAAACGCGTTAGATGACTTCACGCATCCTGGTGGTCGACGATGACACCGCCCTCGCCGAGATGATCGGCATCGTGCTGCGCACGGAGGGATTCGACACGGTGTTCTGCGCCGACGGCGCGAAGGCCGTCGACGTCTGGCGCAGCGAGCGCCCCGACCTCATCCTGCTCGACCTCATGCTTCCCGGCATGGACGGCATCGAGATCTGCAACCGCGTGCGCGCCGAGTCCGGCGTCCCGATCATCATGCTCACGGCGCGCACCGACACGGCCGACGTCGTCAAGGGCCTCGAGTCCGGAGCCGACGACTACATCGTCAAGCCCTTCAACCCGAAGGAGCTCGTCGCCCGCATCCGGACGCGCCTGCGCCCGACCACGCAGGTCGGCGGCGACACCCTGCGCATCGGCGACCTCACGGTCGACGTCGCCGCCCACGAGGTGCGCCGCGCAGACGAGGTCATCGCCCTCACGCCGCTCGAGTTCGAGCTGCTCGTGGCGCTCGCGTCCAAGCCTCAGCAGGTCTTCTCGCGCGAGATGCTGCTCGAGCAGGTGTGGGGCTACCACTACAAGGCCGATACGCGGCTCGTGAACGTCCACGTGCAGCGCCTGCGCGCAAAGGTCGAGCTCGACCCCGACAACCCCAAGATCGTCACGACCGTCCGTGGCGTCGGCTATCGCGCCGGCGCGGTCGTCTGAGGCGCCCGTGGCGTCGGCGGACACGGGCGGCGTACCCCGGGTACCGCTGATCGACTGGCGCGACTGGCGCGCGTGGCCCGACAGCCTCGCCGGGCTGTGGCGACGCTCGCTGCGTTTCCGCACGATCCTCGTCACGCTCGCGCTCACCGCACTCGCCGTCGTGATCGCGTGTCTGGGAATGGCGATCTCGATCCAGAACGACCTCTTCGACTCGCGGCGCGATCAGGTGCTCCTCGATGCGCAGCGGGCGACGACGACGGCGCAGGAGACGCTCAACTCCACCGTCCAAGGAGACGCGTCGCAGTTGCAGACGCTGCTCAACGGCGTGTCGACCACGCTGGCCCAGCAGTCCTCGAGCGACGGGATCTCGGTGCGCCGCATCGACAGTTCGCCGTCGCAGGTCGCACCGCAGGACGTCGTGGTCGGCACGGAGTTCGAATCGGCCGTCACCGCCGATCTCTTCCAGCAGGTCGTCGACGATCCCTCCGGCCAGTACTGGCAGTCCGTCGCGCTGCCCGTGGGCTCCTCGGGATCGGTTCCGGGCATCGTGGTCGGTCATCAGCTCTCGATCCCCGTGGCCGATGTGGGGGCGTACGCCGTGTTCCTCGCGTACGACCTCGGGGGCGCCTCCGAGACGCTCGGGTTCGTGCAGGGAACGCTGTGGGTCGTCGGCATCGCCCTGGTGGTGCTGATCAGCGGCATCGCGTGGTTCGTCCTGCGGTCGGTCACGACGCCGATCGGCGAGGCCGCCGAGACGAGCGCGAAGCTCGCCGCCGGACGCCTCGACGTTCGCCTGCCCGTGCGCGGAGAGGACGAGCTGGCGACGCTGGGTCGATCGTTCAACGCGATGGCGGACAGCATCGAGTCGCAGATCAAGGAGCTCGCCGACCTCTCGCTCGTGCAGCAGCGATTCGTGTCGGACGTCTCGCACGAGCTGCGGACGCCGCTGACCACGATCAGGCTCGCCGCCGACATGATCAACGATCAGCGCGAGAACTTCGACCCGGCCACGGCTCGCGCCGCGGAGCTGCTCAACGCGCAGGTTCAGCGGTTCGAGACGCTCCTCACCGATCTGCTCGAGATCAGCCGCTACGACGCGGGATCCGTTCAGCTGGAACTGGAGCCGACGAGCCTCGCGCACCTGGCCGAAGACGTCATCGGTTCGATGCAGCAGCTGTCCGAGCAGCACGGCAGCGATGTGCGCCTCGTCGCCCCCGGGGGCTATTCGCCGGTCGACATGGACCCGCGACGCGTTCGCCGGGTCGTGCGCAATCTGCTCGGCAACGCGATCGAGCACGGCGAGGGCCGGCCCATCGTGGTGACCGTCGACAGCAACCAGCAGGCCGTCGCCATCGGCGTGCGGGACTACGGGCTGGGCATGCGGCCCGAAGACGCCGAGCGCGTGTTCGACCGCTTCTGGCGAGCGGACCCGTCCCGCAAGCGCACGATCGGGGGCACCGGGCTCGGGCTCTCGATCGCCATGGGCGACGCGCGCCTGCACGGCGGCGAGCTCGGGGTGTGGTCGGAGCTCGGACGGGGCACGAACTTCGTCCTGACCCTCCCTCGGCGCGGCCAGGCGCTCGCCGGCACGTCGCCGATCCCGATCGACCCCGGCGACGACAGCGTGGCCGCGGTCGACGCGCTGGGCCTCACGCAGCCCATCGAGGTCATCACCGACGTCGGCGGACGGAGCGGCTCGTGAGCCGGCGCCGCGGACTGACCGCGCTCCTGGCGGCCGTCCTCGCATTCACCTTGTCGGCGTGCGCAGGTCTGCCCACGAGCGGTCCCGTCAACGCGGGCATCGAAGCCGATTCCGACGCGGCCCCGCCCAACATCTCCTTCATCCCCGACCGTCCGCAGCCGGGGGCGTCGCCGGTGCAGATCGTCGACGGCTTCCTTCGCGCAGGATCCGGACCGACCGACAACTGGGCGACGGCCCGCGAGTACCTGGCCCCGGGGACGGAATGGAACCCGGCCGACTCCGTCACGATCGACGTGTTCGGCACCCGGGTGACCCGCGAGCTCGACGACGACACGGTCTCCGTGCTCGTGCGGCAGATCGCGCGCGTGGACGACAAGGGCGCGTACTCGGCCGCCGACGGGGGAACGACCGACCTCACCTTCGAGCTGGCCCAGGCCCCGGACGGCGAGTGGCGCATCACGGCGGCGCCCGACGGCATCCTGCTGGATCGCACGAGGTTCGCCGACGTCTTCCACCGCTATCCGCTGGCGTACTTCGACCCGACGTGGACCTATCTCGTCCCGGACGTGCGCTGGTTCGCGCCGTCGAACGCCGCCTCGCGCATCGCGGATGCGCTGGTGAACAAGCCGCCGAGCGACTGGCTCGCGGCATCCGTCCGCTCCTCCTTCCCCGAAGGCGTGACGACACGCCCCGCCGTGCCCGTCTCGGCCGGTGTCGCGTCGGTGTCGCTCAGTCAGGAGGCGGCGGCCGTGGACCAGAGCACGCTCGATCGCATGCAGACGCAGCTCGAGGAGAGCCTCGGTGCCGCGGGGATCAGCTCCGTCCAGATGCTCGTGGCCGATGCGGAGCTGCCCGCCGAGGCGGTGACGACCAGACGCACGACCGTCACCGGCGGGCCGCTCGTGCGCACCGCCGACGGCTTCGGGTTCCTCGCCGCGGACCAGCTGACGGAGATCCCCGGACTCTCGGCGGCGGTCGCCGCGGTGGACTCGATCGCGGTGCAGGTGTCGGCGGACCGCACGGCCGCCGCGGTGCAGACCTCCTCCCGTGTCGAACGCGTGCTCGCCACCGGTGAGGCGCCGTCGGTCGTCGACGCGCGCGACGACCTCGTCGCCCCCTCGATCGACCCGCAGGGCGTCGTGTGGACGGTGCCGCGCGCGAATCCGCAGGCCGTCCAGGCCCAGTTGGCGGACGGCCGCTCGGTGACCGTCGGCGATGCCTGGCCCGGGGCGACGCAGATCGCCGCGATGGCGGTGTCCCGCGACGGCACGAGGGTCGCGGCGCTCGTCACCGCGGGCGGACGCACCGCGATCTGGGTGTCGGGGATCGTCCGGGGGAGGGACCAGCTGCCTTCCGTGCTGGGGACGCCGTTCGAACTCGGTCTCGCCGCCGGGAGCGGGCGCAGTCTCGCGTGGCTGGACGACGAGACCGTCGGCGTCGTGACGGACGACGGCGAGGCGTCGATCGTCTACGAGCAGACGGTCGGCGGGCCGGGTGCGGCGACCTCGGGTCCGGCGGGCGCGACGTCGATCGCCGGGGGCGCGACGATCGCGACGATGCGCATCCGCAGCAGTGAGGGCAACCTCTACGTCCGTCGCGGCTCGAACTGGCAGGAGACCGCGACCGGCATCCTCGTGCTCGCGACGCAGCAGGGGATGCCGGAGTAGTCCGTTCCTCCCCGTCGGCGCCTGACTCCCGTGCGCGCACAGATCTGACGGACGGACGCGTCGATCCTCGATGGCGGCCGATGATCGACGGATGCCAGGCTCGCCGGATTCCACCACGGTCGTGCGGCGCGCGCTCGCCGATGCTCTCGCTCTCGTGCTCCCGATCGTGTGCGCCGGGTGCGACGCCCCCGATGTGGCGCTCTGCGAGGTCTGCGAATCCTCGCTGGTGCCGGAGGTCGGCCACCGCGACGTCGCGGGACTGCGGGTGTTCAGCGGGCTCGTCTACGAGGGGCCCGCCGCACGAGCGATCCGGGCGGTGAAGGAGGAGGGGCGGACCGGCTTGGCGCGCGCGCTCGCGCCGGCGCTGCGGGCAGCCGTGCGGTCCGCGTCGGGCGAGCGCGGCATCCGGATCGTGCCCGTGCCGACCTCGCGCGCGTCGTACCGGCGGCGCGGCTTCCGGGTCGCCGAACTCGTCGCGCGGCGTGCTCTGCTGCCGGTCGACCGGAGTCTGGCGCTCGTCCGCCAGCCCGGTGATCAGCGGGGTCTCGACGCGGAGGAGCGCCGTCGGAACGTCGCCGGGAGCATGCGGGCGCGACGGCCGGCATCCGCTCCCGTCCTGCTCCTCGACGACGTCGTCACCACCGGCGCGACGCTGGCGGAGGCCGCGCGCGCACTGAGCGCGGAAGGCGCGAGGGTACTCGGTGCGGTCACGATCGCGGCCACCCCGCGCCGGTCACCGCTTCTTGGTGACTCATTCGGAAGAGATAGGTGACAGGGGGGTGTCGCGGGGATAGCGTGGGAGGGACAAGGCGACTGATGGTCCGCCCTTGACCGGGCGGACCGGAACAAGGAGGTCAAGGATGGAAACCAGCATCGTCGGCGTGGGAGTGAGCGTTTCGGACCGCTTCCGCGGGGTGGTCGATGAGAAGGCCCCCCGGATCGAGCAACTCGCACCTCGAGCGCAGCGCCTGGACGTCAAGGTCACGCATCGGGCGTATCACAACGGTCGCGTCGAAGACGAGACCGTCGAGCTCACCCTCACCGGTAAAGGCCCCATCGTGCGGGCGGAGGCCGTCGACGGCGACAAGTTCACCGCGCTCGACATGGCGGTCGACAAGCTCGCCGAGCAGCTTCGCCGCGCGAAGGACAAGCGCATCGATGCTCGCAAGCACCCGCGGGGCGCGAAGCTCGACAAGGAGAGCGGCTCGCTGCAGGGCGTCGACGTCGAACCGGCGTCCGTGGAGATCCTGCGAGCAGTCGCGACCGGAGAGGTTCCCGTCATCGCATCCGGCGAGGACGACGAGGAGTACACGCCCGTCGTCATCCGCACGAAGCAGTTCGGTCCCGAATGGATGACCGTCGAAGATGCCGTGGACCGGATGGAGCTCGTGGGCCACGACTTCTTCCTCTTCATCGACGCGCGCTCGGACCACCCGAGCGTCGTGTACCGGCGCAAGGGGTGGGACTACGGCGTGATCTCGCTCACGACGCAGGCCGCCCCCGAGGCGGGCGC